>DASSMK010000220.1:0-13026 GCA_035688915.1 Thermoanaerobaculia bacterium | reverse complement strand
TCCGCGTCGCGCGCGAAGAGCGTGGCCGTCCATTTGTTGTCGCCCGGCCGCGCTTCGGGATTCCACGGTCCCGGATTTCCAGTCCCGTAGTAAATGAGGTTGAGCTGCGGGTCGTACGAGATCCAGCCCCACATCGTCCCGCCACCCTGTCTCCAAGCCTCGGGCGGCCACGTTTTCACGCCCAGATCCTTGCCGCGGTCGAGCGGATAGAACGGCTTGAAGTCGCCGCCGATGAGGCATTCGGAATCGAGTCCGGTGTGCGACGCTTTCCAGACGGAGCGGCCGGTCTTCACATCGAGCGCCTGCATCCAGCCGCGCACGCCGAACTCGCCGCCGGCGTTGCCGACCAGCACTTTGTCCTTCACCACCAGCGGCGCCATGGTCATCGTCTCGCCGACGTTGATGTCGCCGAGCTTCGCCTTCCACACTTCGGCGCCGCTGTTCGCATCGATGGCGATGGTCTGGTTGTCGAGGGTATTGATGATGATCTTGCCGTCGGCGTACGCGGCGCCGCGATTGACGAGATCGCAGCAGGCCACGCCTTTCGCCGACTGCTGCACCTTCGGCTTGTAAACCCACTTGACCGGACCGCCTACACGCGTGAGGTCGAGCGCGTAGACATGATTCGGAAACGGCGAGACGACGTACATCGTGTTGTTCACGACGAGCGGCGCCGCTTCCTGTCCTTTGAGAATGCCGTTGGAGAACGTCCACGCCACTTTCAGGCGGCGCACGTTGGTGGTGTTGATCTGATCGAGCGTGGAGAAGCGGGTGTTGGCGTAATCCTTCGGCGCCATCGTCCACTGGCCGTCATCGGCGGGGACGGCGTGCGTGGCCGCGGTCTGCGGCGGGGGGGAGTACTTCGCGAGCGATGGCGTCGGAGTGAAGCCGCCCTCGCTTTTTCCGCATCCGCTGAGGATGCACAGCAGAAGAAGTGAGCCTGCGCTACGCCGCATTCGTATGGTGTTCCAAGTTTTTGCGGTAAGCGAAACCCGGGCCAGACTCTGCTGACATCTTTGCGTGTCATGCAACGACGGACGCCGCGCCGCGCGGGCGCCGGAGGACGCGCATGCTGATCGAATAGCGCAGCGCTTTGACGCCCGGAATGGAGTGCTGCCACTGCGTGCGCGCCGCTCCGTCGAGGATGTAAAGCGAGCGCGGTTCGAGCGTCAGCGGCACCGACGGCTGGCCCGCTTTGCGGCGGAGGCGCATCGTGCAGGGGCTGCCGAGGGAGATGCCGATGACGGGGGATCCGAACATGGGAGCGTCGCGGTGCCAGCCGATCGTGGCACCCGGCGGATAGCGCGCGACGAGAAACTGTTCGAGCGCTTCCGGCGCGATGCCGGCCAGCGCCGCGGCGCGATCGGCGAGCGCGCGCAGAAATGACGGCGGAGGCGTGGTGGGATGGATCTTCCACCCTTCGTAGTCGTAGTCCCAGCCGAAGTGGATCACCGTGCGCCGCGCCGTCTGCCCGCGCATCACCACTTCATGAAACGGCAGCGTCTCCACGGAAGCGACGATCTCCCGCTCTTCCTCGGTCGTCAGGAAGCTCGGGACGTAGGTCAGGCCAGGCGGCAACATTCCTTTACTGCTGGCGCAAACGTCATACCTCGGCTTACGGCGCAGCCCGCTGGCTACCGAATTGCAAGGCGGCGCGTAGTGCCTTCCGAGACCCGAGTCCTTGTGGTGGATGACGAGCCCGCGATCCGTGGCCTGGTGGCCAAGATCGTCGAGCGCGCCGGTCTGCCCGTGGAGACGGCGCGCGACGGCGCCGACGCGATCGAAAAAATCGAAGAACGCGACTTCTCGGTGATCGTCGTCGACCTGATGATGCCGAACGTCGACGGCTACGCACTGGTCGAATATCTCCGCACGCGCCCCGGCCGCCGCCCCGCCATCATCGTGGTGAGCGCCGGTGATTCCGCTTCCCTGCGCCGCTTGGACGGCTCGATGGTTCACTCCATCGTCCGCAAGCCCTTCGACATCGACGTCCTCGGCGATCTCATCACCGCCGCCGCACGCACGATGGAGAGCGAGTCGGTGCGGCGCGAACAGAGCGGCGACGTGCTGCCGTTCCGTCGCGAGCCGAGCGCCTGCTGAGCGCCTGACTCCCGCACCCACTCGATCCTCATTTACTTCTGTTCGAGACGCTCGAGCCGCGCGTGCATGTCCGCGATCGTCTTCTGCTGCTCCTGCACGATCTTCGTGAGCACGGCCACGACGTCCATCGGCGCGAGCCCGGTGCGATCGGGCGTGGCCACGAGCTCCGGCACATCCTCGGCGATGAAGCCGACGTGCATGTCCGTCGGATTCGATTTGTACGCGAACGTCACCGGCTGCAGCGATTGCAGCGCGTCGAATGCGGCATCGCGGTCGAGCTGGTGAATGTCCTGCTTCACTTTGCGGCTCGACGCGTCGACCCACACGCCGGCATCGAGACGCGCGCCGCTGCTGTGATGGATCTGATACGACGGCGCGGCGACGCCCAGTCCGATCCTGCCGCTGGCGTCGATGACGATCGAGTTGTACGGAGCGTCGGCGAGGATGATGAACGGATCCGATTCGTGACTCACGTCGCGCACGTAGAAGTTGTTGTGGTTCGCCACGACGTCCCACACCTGGAACGGTGAGGCGCTCTGCTCCATGCGGATGGTCGGCGAGAGCGGCACGCTGATGGTCAAATCCTTCGCGGGAGTGGACGTGCGGATGCCGATCCGTCCGGTGCTGTCGACGTACAGCGTGTTCGTCGGCGACGCTCCCTCGATCACGAAGGGAACGGTGGCGGCGGTGAGATCCTCGACCGAAAATTTGTTCGCGCCGCCGCTGCCCGTGTCGTTTGCGGTGAGCTGCCAGTCGGTGGCGGCGAAGCCGACGCTGGTCGATGTGTCTTCGAATTTGAGCCGCGTGTTGTTCGCTTTCACTTTGACGGCGGAGAGACCGTACGACTCGGCGCTGGTGCAGTCGGCGCCGCCGCAAAGGCCGCCGGTGGCCGAGACGTCGCTGGCGAAGAACGTGTCCGTAGCCGGCTTGAGCGGCGGGCGCGCTGCGACTGCAGTCTCGCGAAGATTCGGCGGAACGATCGCGCCGCTCCTCACCATGAACGAGCCGCTCTGCACGAGGCTCTGCTCGTTCATCGCGTCCGATGCGACGCGGCGCGGCACGGCGTGCAACTCGTACGCGTAGACGCCGTCGCTGAGATTCTCCACGCGCACGATCGGATTCTGCCCGCTCGCGAACGTTTCGGTTCGCACACTGCCGTCCGGCCGTTGCAGCGACAACACGATGCTCGCGTAGTCGCTCGCGGGCTGCCATTCCACCGCCGCAGCGGTGGCGATCAGTTGTCCGATGGGTTCGTGAAGAGAGTGCGCAGCGCGCGCGGCAAGAGGAAACAGTGCCGCGGCGACCAGAGTGAAGACGGACATCGACAAGCGGGGCTTGCTTCGCATGGTGCCTCCTTGGGTGAGAGTGCGTGAATGCTTGCAGGCACCATCGGATGCCCGCCACGGAGGAGCCAGGATTTTGTGGAGGAGGGAAGTATAGGCGTCTTCATCCGTCAGGTGACGGAAAGTCCGAGGCGTGACGGAAACCGGCCGTTACGCGTCTTCGCCCTGTTCGCCCGCCACGACCTGCGCGTGGTTGATCGCCGCGACGAGCGAGACGCCGCCGATGATGTTGCCGAGTAGTGCGGGGATGAAGAACCCGAGCGCGAATTCGCTCCAGCCGCTTTCGTGAACGAACACGAGGAAGGCCGCTTCGACGGCACCGGCCACGACGTGTGCGAAGGAGGAGACGCCGACCAGCCAGGTGATGATCATGATGACCCACACGCGCGCCGACTCGGCGAACGGGAGCAGCCACACCATCAGCGCGATCAGCCACCCCGCGTAGATGCCGCGCAGCAGCGTGAGCGAGAACGCCCCTTTCTGCGCATGACGTGCGACCGCCCGCATGGCCTCGAAGACTTCCGGATCGACGACCTCCAACTTTGCCAGCGCGAATGCGAAGAGCAGCGCGCCGGCAAGATTAGCGAGCAGCACGACGGTCCAGAGGCGGAGCACGTTCTTCAGCACGGCCGCTTTCTTTTCCCTCAGCAGCGGCAGGATGACGGTGAGCGTGTTCTCGGTGAAGAGTTGCTGGCGGCCGAGGATGACGATGAGGAAGCCGAGGGTGTAGCCGATGTTGGTGACGAGCGGCTGCCACTTCGCTTCGGGCGTGTACGCGTGCAGCACCGCGGCGCCGAGAAACGAAAATCCCATCGACAAACCCGCGGCGAGACCGGACCACGCCAGCGCGGAACTGCTCCGTTCCAGCTCGCTTTGCCCTTCGTGGCAAATTGCCTGGTAGACGACGGAGCCGGACGGCGACTTTAACTCCTCGCTCTCCTTCTTCTCCTGCTCCTCGACTTTCTTCTTTTCGTCCTCTTCATCGCGGTCTTCGTCGCGGGCCCGATCGTCGTGCGGCATGGCTTACGCGGCGTGCAAAGCGGGAGCCCGGGCACCGCGTTCGCAAACTGTTCTGCCCGTGAAGGGTCTCCACGTCCGTCCTGCCGTTCTGCTGATCGAGTCGCACGAAGAACATGTCGAGCGCGGTCTCGAGTTTCTCCGCGCCGACTGCGCCGATACGTTCGACGTGCTCGTCGCGCGCAACGTCGACGAAGCGCGCAAGCAGTTCGAAGAGGCGCACGCGCGCACGCAGCCCATCGCGCTGGCGCTCGTCCGCCACATGGATGGCCAGCAGAAGCTCCGCGCCCTCCTCGGCCGCGGCAAGGAGCTCTTCGCCGGCATGAAGGTCATCCTGTACGCCGGCGAGTCCGATCCGCCGTTTGCGCTGGACGCAAAACGTGCAGGCGTCGTCGATTACACGCTGCCGGAGCCGTGGGAGGCGCCGGAAGTGGCGCTCGAGCCGATCATGCGCGAAGTGCTGCGGGCGTGGGAGAACTACACGCCGTCACTCGACGCGCTGCAGGTGGTCGGCGATCAGTGGTCGCCGCGCTGCCACGATGTGAAGGACCTGCTGGCGCGGCATCGCGTGCCGTATCGCTGGGTGGATATGGAGCCCGACGAAGACGGCGCGGACGAAGCAGAGCCGCCGCGCATCGTCTTTCCCGACGGCACGGAACTAGTCGATCCGACCGACGAAGACATCGCGCAGAAGCTCGGTTTCGGGACGACGCCGGAGGAAGGCTTTTACGATCTCGTGATCGTCGGTGGCGGTCCGGCGGGATTGGCAGCGGCGGTGTACGCGGCGTCCGAAGGATTGCGCACGGTGATCGTCGAGCGCGACGTGCCCGGCGGCCAGGCCGGTTCGTCGGCGCTGATCGAAAATTACCTCGGTTTTCCGGAAGGATTGACGGGCGCGGAACTGGCGTCACGCGCGGTAGCGCAGGCGCAAAAGTTCGGCGCGGAGATTCTCCTGACGAAATCCGCGACCGCGTTGCGCGACGATCACGGCTACCGCTGCCTGCAACTCGACGACGACACCGAAATCGTCAGCCACGCCGTGCTGCTGGCGATGGGCGTGAGCTATCGCCGCTTCGAAGCGGCGGGCGCGGAGAAGCTCACCGGCGCCGGTGTTTACTACGGCGCGGCGGCGGCCGACGCGGCGCGCTTCCGCGACAAAGATGTCTGCCTCCTCGGCTCCGGCAACTCCGCGGCGCAGGCGGCGCTGCTGCTCGCGCGTTACGTGCGGCGGCTGACCATCATCACCATCGATGAATCGCTGGAAACGACGATGTCGCGCTACCTCGTCGATCGCATCCGCGCGCTGCCGAACGTGAAGCTGTTCACGAAGACGAGCGTCACGGAAGTGAAAGGGGAGGAGCGCGTGGAGGCGGTCGTCATCGAGAGCACGGAGACGAAAGAGCAGCGCGAGCTGAAGACCTCCGCGCTCTTCATCTGGATCGGCGCGAAGCCGCACACCGATTGGCTCGGCGACGCCGTCGCGCGCGACAAGCAGGGCTTCGTGCTGACCGGCCGCGATCTCACCGGCAAGCGGCTGGCGCGGTGGGACGAAGGCCGCTGGCCGTACCTTCTGGAGAGCAGCATGCCGGGAGTTTTTGCCGCCGGCGACGTGCGGCACGGATCGGTCAAGCGCGTCGGTTCCGCGGTGGGCGAGGGAGCGATGGCGCTGCAGTTCATCCACCAATATCTGCGGGAGCGGTGAGTTTCAGCTTACGGCAAAACTGGCAGCCCGTTTGCTCATCCGTTTTGCACGTAACGCAAATCAATCCAGGGAGGCGCGCTTGCAATACACGATTGAAGCACGCGAACTGACGAACGAATACACCCATCGTCCGAGCTTCGATGCCGAGCTGCGCCAGACCGTCATCGAAGCGGGCGACCATGAGGAAGCCATCTCGAGCTTCCTCCAGCAGCACGCGCTGGAGTTGGTGAGCGTCACCCGGCCGCGCGGCGCCGGCGAGTCGATCGCCACGATCAAGAAAGACGACACGGTTTTCCTGGTCCGCGTTTACGCAGCCTGACGACGTTCGGAGTGCGGGAGCCTGCGCTGTCGCACTCGCCACGACCATGTCGAGAGTCGACTCTCCCGCCACCCGGCACACCGCGCTCGTGGTCGACGACGATCCCGGCGTCCAGGGACTTTTTTTCACCCTGCTCGGCCGGGAAGGCTTCTCGGTCTTCTCCGCGCGCGACGGCCGCATGGCCTTCGAATCGATCAAGCGCGGCTCCTACTCGGTCATCCTGCTCGATCTGATGATGCCGGACGTGAACGGCTTCGAGCTGCTGGAGCGCCTCCATCGCGAAAGCCCGTCGCTGCTGCGCCGCGTCATCGTCGTCACCGGCGCGTCGCAGACGCTGGTGGACAGCATCGATGCGAGCCGCGTCTGGAAGATCGTCCGCAAGCCGTTCGACATCAACGATCTCGTGCGCGAGAGCAAAGCGTGCGCGCTCGGCCGCTACTGACGATTACAATCGCCGCCGCATGAGTGCGGTGTACGCGCTAGCCGCGTTTTTGATGACCCTCGCCGGCGGCGCGTTCGCGTTCCGCTACCAGAAGTCGCTGCACGCGATCATGGCCTTCTCCGCCGGCCTGCTGATCGGCGTGGCCTTTCTCGATCTGCTGCCGGAGATCGTGGAGCTCTCGGCGCTCGAGCAAATCAGTTTTCGTTCGCTGATGGTGACGGTGATCTTCGGCTTCGTGGTCATCTTCCTGCTCGAAAAGCTGACCATCATCCACAGCGAAAAGCAGCACGATCACCCCGGCCACCGCCACAACGTCGGCCTCGTCGGCGCCCTCGGCCTCTCCTTCCACAGCTTCCTCGACGGCCTCGCCATCGGCGTCGGCTTCCAAGCCGGGACGAAGGTGGGGATCGTGGTGCTGCTCGCGGTGCTCGCGCACGACTTCGCGGATGGCCTGAACACCGTCACGTTCATGCTCGCCACGCGCAACAGCCGCTGGAGGACAGTGACGCTGCTCGCCGTCGACGCCCTCGCGCCCGTGGCCGGCGCGCTCCTGGCGAACGTCATCCACATCGAGCCGACCCTCCTCACGTTCCAACTGGCCTTCTTCGCCGGCTTCCTGCTCTACCTCGGCGCGAGCGACCTTCTGCCGCACGTGCACGAGCGGCCGCGCTTCGCGCTGATTGCGTCGACGCTCGTGGGTTTGATCGCCGCGGGAGGGGTGGTGCTGTTGCTCGAGCAACTGCACTAAAACAAAGAACGGCGGGGCAAGCCCCGCCGCTCCAACGTTCACGCCGGTGCGACGTTACAGATTCTTGGTGTTGTCTTTCGGATTGCGGTCGATCAGTTTGTTCAGCGGGTCGATGCCGGCACTCGTCGGCGCTTCGTTCACCACCATCTCGAAGGTTTCCTCCGGTTTGGTGATGTGGCGTTTTTCGAGGGCGAGCACCTTCTCGTCTTTGTTGGCCAGGACGCCGATGTCGATCCAGTCATCCACCGGCACCGGCTTCTCTTCGCCTTTGGCGTCGCCGCGGAGTTTGGCGGCCGTGACGGTCATCTTTACGACGTACTTGCCGTCGGCACGTTTGGTGACGCTCGCGTCTTTGGCCTGCAGATCGAAGAGCGTGATGCGCTCGAAGAGATCCGTCACGACGCTCTGGTACTGCGGCGGCGTGACGGCGCGGAACTCGGCGATCAGCTCGGCCGCGGTCGGATAGGGCGGCTGCGTGAAGGCGTGCTCGCTCACGAATTTCCGCAGCGCGGCGTTCACGCGGTCTTCACCGATGTAATCGCGCAGCGCGTACATCACCAGCGAGCCTTTGCGATAGTGGATATAGCCCTGATTCTCGACCTGCGCGAGCGGCATCTCCGCCACCAGCTCGCCGCCGCGGCTCGAGAGATAGCGATCGAGCTCGTAGCGGAGGAACTTGCGCATCTTGTCGCGGCCGTACTCCTTCTCCATCACCATCAGCGCGGAGTATTGCGCCATCGTTTCGGAGAGCATGGTCGCGCCCTGCACGTTGCCGCCGATGACCTGATGCGCCCACCACTGGTGCGCCACTTCGTGCGCGGTGACGTAGAAGACGTAGTCGATCGATTTCTGGTCACGCAGATCGGCGATGAAGCCGATCGACTCCGAATACGGAATGGTGTTCGGGAACGACTGCGCGAAGCTGTTGTAGCCGGGGAACTCCAGGATGCGCACCTGCGCGTGCTGGTACGGGCTGAAGTTCTTCGTGTAGTAATCGAGCGAGCGTTTCACGCCGTAGATCATCCGGTCGACGTTGTACGGATGCTTGGCGTCGTAATAGATCTCGATCGGCACGCCTTTCCAGCTGTCGCGCTTCACCGCGTAATGGGCGGAGAGATACGACCAAAAGCCGAGGATGGGCGAGGTGGTCTTGTACTGGAAGTAGCGTCGGCCGTTCGCCGTCCACTCCTTCTGCAGATAGCCGGGCGCAATCGCGATCTGATCCGCTGTCGTGCTGACCGTCGTGTCGAGATTCATCCAGTCGGCGTCGGTGATGAAGTAGGTCGACATGCGCGCCTGCATGTCGCTCTGCGGCGCCTGGCGCTGGATCGGCTTCAGGCCGTATTTGCGGCGCTTGGCGGGATCCTGCAGCTCGTTCCCGCGGCTGTAGCCGATGTGCGGAAAGTACGTCTCGTTGTTGATGAACGTACCGTTCTGGACGACGTCGGTGTTCGTGCTGCCGTTGAGGAAACCTTTCGCCGCGAAGCCTGTGTGAAACGAGATCGGCAGCGTCGCGCCGGGCGCCAGCGGTTGCGCAAGCTTGTAGATGCGATAGCCCGCATCCTTATCCTCGCTCGCCAGTTTCGCTCCCGGAATCGTCACCTCGGACGTCGTCAGCTCCGGATTGGCGACGATATGCAGCTCGGCGATGGGCTGCTGCGTCTTGTTCAGCAGCGTGTAATGGCCGCGGATGTCGACGGCGCGCCGCTCGGGATAAATGTCGACGTCTGCCTGTGCGTCAGTGATGCGCGGCTGCGCGATGTTTTCGAACTTCTTGTACTTTTTCTCCGCGGCGGCGCGGAGCTTCTCGCCCTGCTTGGTCGTGCGATAACGATTGACGATGTTCGTGTTGTAGTAGATGTAGCAGCCGGTCGACGCGAACGCGACGACGAACAGCGCCAGCGTCGCCAGAGCGGGACGGCTGTAGCGCTGCGCGGCGATGCGGCGTCGCGCGCTGAAGCTCGTCTCGGTGCCGCGTACCCAGAAGAAGTGGCCGATCACGACCGCAATGGCCACGAACAGGATCCAGTACGAATCGAACCAGAACAGCGGCTTCGTGAAGTGGCCGAAGCCGTTCATGTCGGAGTACCGAGCCGGCATGCGGGCCGCCACGCGATAGAGGCGATGCTCGAGATCGACGGCGGGCAGAATGCGCGCGATGACGAAGAGCAGCATCACGCCCATGAAGCCAACGAACTTCTGGTTGAACAGCACCTGCATCACGAAGGCGAGGCCGGAGATCATCAACAGCCAGAGGCCGGTCT
This sequence comes from Thermoanaerobaculia bacterium, assembly GCA_035688915.1. Classification (GTDB taxonomy): domain Bacteria; phylum Acidobacteriota; class Thermoanaerobaculia; order Gp7-AA8; family Gp7-AA8; genus DASSMK01. The sequence goes on along the minus strand of DASSMK010000220.1, from coordinate 3,091 downwards.
CCATGAAGACGCCCTTGATGTAAACGCCGAGCTCGAAGTTGTAGTAGCCGTGCGCCGCCTGGATGACCATCGATGTGAGGATGGCCGCGGCGAGCGTGCTGAAGAGCACCGCCACGAGCGCAGTCAGTTTCGAGCCCCACGAGACCCACGTCGGCTGCGGCATCGCGTCGTACACCTCGCCGAGTTTCAGCGAGCGCTCGCGCCAGACGATGTCGCCCGCATAGAACGCCGCGATGATCAGCGCGAAGATGCCGAAGCTGCCGTCGATGGCATCGACCATCAGATGGGTGACGGGGTAAACCGCGGTGCCGTAAATCGACGCCAAACTCGTGGAGGCGCCCCAGATGTTGCCCATGCCGAGGAGGAGGATGATGATGAAGGGGATGCTCTTGAAGACGTTCGACATCTCCACCCGCATCGACGCAAAGAACTGCGTCCACGCTTCGGAACGCCCGAACGACGTGGTCACGCGCGGCAGCGCGAGCGTCACGCGCACCGGCTGTTTGTCATCGACCGCAGCGACGGCGCGCTTCTTCGCGCTCTTACGCGTGCCGGTGGCGAATTCGAATTTCCAATACGCGAAGGCCAGGATGGCGAAGGAGATGCCCGTCCAGAGCAGGCGGTTGGTGAGGAAGATGCCGTCGAGCGGCAGGAGCTTGGTGTTCTTGTCGAAGACCGTCCAGTAGCGCGTGGCAATCTCGAACGCGGACAAGCCGAACGGATCGAGCAGCGCGGCAAGCTTCTCGTTCTTAATGTCGGAGAGCAGCGACGACGACACGCCCCACGCGACGAAAAACGCCACGACGGCGGAGTACGTCGCCATCAGGCTGCGCGTCAGCGCGGCGACGGCGAAGAACATCGCGCCGGCCAGGAGGATGTTCGGCACCACCAGCGCGAACAACGAGAAGACATACGCGGACGGCATCAATGGGCCGAGGCGGTCCTTCTCGATCCACGGCATGAGACTGCCGATGAAGATCGCCAGGCAGACACCGAAGTAAACGAGCGTCGCCACGGCGAACGAGCCGGCGAAGCGGCCGGCGAGATAGTGGATTTTTTTGATCGGCGAGGTGAAGAAAAGCGAGTCGGTGCCGAGCTCGAAATCGCGGTGCACCGAGTTCGCGACGAACGCCGTGGTGGTTAGGATGCCGAAGATGCTCATGACCATCATGAACTGCATGATCACGAACGGTGCGTTGCGGTGGACGTTACCGACCGCGCCGCCGATCTGAATGCCGTCGCTGGTGACCGCGCCGAACGTCAGCAGGAAGTAGAGGATGAAGAGAATGTAGAAGAGCGGCGCTTTGAGGTGATAGCGCAGCTCGAATCGCGAGATCGCGCCGAGCATGATTACGCCGCCTCCGCCTGCTTCTGCTGCGCCTGGTAAATCGTCGAGAAGTAAACGTCTTCGAGCGACGTCGGCACCGCGTCGAAACCATTCGGCTTCTCATCCGCCAGCACGTGCACGACCGTGCGGCCGCCCACGAGACGCGTGGAGATGACGGTGTGCTCCTGCTCCACCGCGGCCAGTTCGCCCTTGCCGATGGTGCGCTTCCAGATCTTTCCTTCGAGCGTTTCGATGGCGCGCGCCGGCTCGCCCTGACTGACCACGCGGCCCTGCGAGATGATGGCCATGCGCGAGCAGAGATCGCTCACGTCTTCCACGATGTGCGTGGAGAGGATGACGATCACGTTCTCGCCGATTTCCGCGAGAAGGTTGTGGAAGCGAACACGCTCGCCCGGATCGAGACCAGCCGTCGGCTCGTCGACGATGATCAGCTTCGGATTGCCGAGGAGCGCCTGCGCGATGCCGAACCGCTGGCGCATGCCGCCGGAGTAGGTGCTCAGGTTCTGCTTGCGCACTTCGTACAGATTCGTGCGGCGCAGCAGCGCGGAAACGATTTCCTTGCGCTCCTTGCGATTGTGAATGCCTTTCAGTGTGGCGAAGTGATCGAGGAGCGTTTCCGCGGAGATGCGCGGGTAGACGCCGAACTCTTGCGGCAGGTAGCCGAGCACGCGCCGCACGTCGTCTTTCTGGCGGAGGACGTCGATGTCGCCGAGCGTGATGGAGCCGGAGTCGGCTTCCTGCAGCGTGGCGATGGTCCTCATGAGCGTCGATTTGCCGGCGCCGTTGGGGCCGAGCAGACCGAACATCCCGGTGGGGATGTCGAGCGTGATTCCCTGCAGCGCCCGAACGCCATTCGGATAGGTTTTGGACAGTCCTTCAATGCGAAGCGAAAGCGACACGATTGGCTCCTCGTCGGTTGATGGTTTGTAGACCGGTTGGGTATACGCAACCGTCGCATGCCGAGTTTCACTCCGGCCGCGGTAAGTGCTGAGTCGTGAGGAGGAAGGGGCGAACCGTGCGGTGGCCGATCGGTGTGGCGCCGGGCTCGGCGCCACACGAGAAGTCATGCGCTAGGAGGCGTCGGGGAAGGAGTTGACCTTGTTCTCGACCGGCTTCAGCGTGCGCAGGTAATCGTAGATGGCGCCGAGGTCGTCGTCGGTCATGTGGGAGAAGGCGAGCCACGGCATGATCGTGTTGCGGCCCTGCGGTGTGGCGGGCGCGGTTGCGGCGGTCATGTTCGTGTAGGCGCGGAAGCGGCCGATGAATTCGGCTTTTGACGCGCGGCCGACGAAGGTTTCGGGATGCGGTGTCAGGTTCGCCGTAATGTTGCGTCCCCACGGTCCGTGCATTTCCCAGCCGCCGGCGAACGCTTTCTCCGCGATGACGCCGCCTTTGTCTTCGTGCGGCGTGTGGCATTCGTAGCAGCCGCCGATGCGCGTGAGGTATTCGCCGTACGCGACGGAGTTGTGGCGATCGGGTTCGGCCACCGGACCGCTGAGCGGCTTCGGGATGAACTTGACGATGAAGTTGACCGGAGGCTGCAGCTGGCGCGCGGGAACGGCATGGCGGATCGGCGCGAGCGTGCGCAGATACGCGACGACCGACTGCGCATCTTCATCGCTCATGCGGCTGAGGTGCTGGTACGGCATGATCGGGAAGAGCGCGTTGCCGTTGCGGTCGACGCCTTCGCGCATCGCGCGCAGGATCTCGCCATCGGTCCACTGGCCGAGTCCCGTGGCGGGA
>DASSMK010000219.1:0-8992 GCA_035688915.1 Thermoanaerobaculia bacterium | reverse complement strand
AATGCTTGAAATCAAAAACCTCTACGCCGGAATCGAAGGCAAGGAAATCCTGCGCGGGCTGAACCTCACGGTCGGCACGGGCGAAGTCCACGCGATCATGGGGCCGAACGGCTCCGGCAAATCGACTCTCGCCAACGTGCTGGCGGGCCGGCCGCGTTATGAAGTGACGTCCGGTCAGGTGCTCTTCGAAGGCAAAGAGCTGCTCGGGATGCCGACCGAGGAACGGGCGCGCGAGGGTGTGTTCCTGGCGATGCAGTACCCGGTGGAGATCCCCGGCGTCAACAACATCTACTTCCTGAAGGCGGCTCTCAACGCGGCGCGGAAGCATCGCGGCGAAGAGGAGCTCGACGCGATGGAGTTCCTGCAGCTCGCGCGCGAAAAGATGAAGGTCGTCGAGCTCGACGACGGCTTCATGAATCGCGGCGTGAACGAAGGCTTCTCCGGCGGCGAAAAGAAGCGCAACGAGATCTTCCAGATGGCGGTGCTCGATCCGAAACTGGCCATCCTCGACGAGACCGATTCGGGTCTCGACATCGATGCGCTGCGCATCGTCGCCACCGGCGTGAACAACCTGCGCAGCGAGCGCCACTCGGTGCTCGTCATCACGCACTACCAGCGCCTGCTGCGCTACCTCGTGCCCGATCACGTGCACGTGCTCGCGGGCGGCCGCATCGTCAAGTCGGGCGGCAAGGAGCTGGCCGAAGAGCTCGAGCAGAAGGGCTACGACTGGATCGAAACGGAGCAGGTGGCGTGAACGCAGTTGCCACCACGTTGAAAGAGCGCGCGGCCGAACGCTTCGCGCAGCTCGGCTGGCCGACGCCCCGCATCGAGGAGTGGAAGTACACGAACCTCGGCGCCGTCGCGAAAGCGAGCTGGCGCGATGACGAAGCGCCGCGCGCGATCGAATCGGCCGCTTCTCTCACCGGACGCGCGGCGTACGAGATCGTGTTCGTGAACGGCGTACGCGTTTCGTCGAGCGGCGATGCCCCCGCGACGTTCACGACCGACGCGACGCTCTCCGATTGGGAGCGCAACGCGCTCGTCGCATTGAACCTCGCGCAAACGCGCGATGGCGCCGTGCTCGACATCCCCGCCGGCACCGTCGTTCACGGCTTCATTCATCTCCTGTTTATCGGCAACGGCGACGGCATCTGGTCGCATCCGCGCAACGTGATCCGCGTCGGCGCGAACGCGCAGGTGACGATCGTCGAAACGTACGTCGGCAGCGGCAAATACTTCACGAACGCGGTGACGGAGCTCGACGTCGCGGACGGTGCAGTCGTCGATCACTACCGTCTCGAATGCGAATCGTTCGATGCCTTTCACGTCGGCCACGTCTACGTGAAGCAGGGTCGCGCGAGCAGCGTCACGTCGCGCGTCGTGGCCATCGGCGCTGCGATTGCGCGCAACGAAATCTACGTCGCGCTGAACGGCGAAGGCGCGAGCGTTTCGCTCGACGGCCTCTTCGCCGGCAGCGGCACGCAGCATCTCGACAACACCACCGTCATCGATCATCTCCGCCCGCACTGCGAGAGCCACGAGCTGTACAAAGGCGTGCTCGATCAGAACGCGCGCGGCGTGTTCGACGGCCGCATCATCGTCCGTCCCGACGCGATGAAGACCGTGTCGCGCCAGGAGAACCGCAACCTGCTGCTCTCCGACACGGCCATCGTCGATTCGAAGCCGACGCTCGAGATCCACAACGATGACGTGAAGTGCAACCACGGCTCGACGATCGGCCAGCTCGACGACGAGCAGATGTTCTACCTCCGCTCGCGCGGCATCGATGAAGCGGAAGCGCGCAATCTGCTCGTGTACGCATTCGCCAGCGAGATCGTCGACCGGATGAAGATCGAGCCGGTGCGCGAGCAGATCCGCCGCGCGTTGTTTCAGACCATTCCGGACCGGCTGCCGGAGCGCCGAGGAAATACCCGATGAGCACTTTGACCGCGCCGCGCGCGACGGCTTACGACGTTGCGCGCATCCGCCACGACTTCCCGATTCTGTCGCGCGACGTGCGCGGCCATCGTTTGGTCTATCTCGACAACGCCGCCACCACGCAGAAGCCGCGGCAGGTCATCGACCGCATCGTCCGTTACTACTCGGAGGAGAACTCGAACGTCCATCGCGGCGTGCACTACCTCTCCGAGCTGGCGACGATGGAGTACGAAAACGCGCGGGGTCGCGTGCAGCGGTTCATCAACGCGCGCGACATCAAGGAAATCATCTTCACGCGCGGCACGACCGAATCGATCAACCTCGTCGCGCAAACATGGGGTCGCACGAACATCGGCGAAGGGGACGAGATCCTCATCTCCGCGATCGAGCACCACTCGAACATCGTTCCGTGGCAGATGCTCTGCGCGGAAAAGAACGCCACGCTGCGCGTGATCCCCGTGAATGACGCGGGCGAAGTGCAGATCGAGGAGCTGGAGCGGATGCTCAATCCGCGCGTCAAGCTCGTCGCGGTCGGCCATGCATCGAACGCGCTCGGCACGATCAATCCGGTGCGGCGCATCATCGATCTCGCGCACGCCGCGGGCGCGCTCGTGCTCGTCGACGGCGCGCAGGGCGTGCCGCACATGCGCGTCGACATGCAGCAGCTCGACGCCGATTTCTACGCATTCTCCGGCCACAAGGTCTACGGGCCAACCGGCATCGGTGTGCTCTACGGGAAAGAGAAGTTGCTCAACGCGATGCCTCCATGGCAGGGCGGCGGCGACATGATTCTTTCGGTCTCGTACGAGAAGACGACGTACAACGCGCTGCCGTACAAGTTCGAAGCGGGCACGCCGAACATCGCCGGCGTGATCGGTCTCGCCGCGGCGCTCGATTACGTCGACAGCATCGGTCTCGACGCGATCTCCGCGTACGAGCAGGAGCTGCTTGAATACGCCACCGCGCGGCTGCAGGAGATCGACGGCCTGCGCATCATCGGCACCGCGGCCACAAAGGCGGCCGTGATCTCGTTCGTGCTGGAAGGCGTGCACCCGCACGACATCGGCACGATCCTCGATCAGGAAGGAATCGCCGTGCGCACTGGACACCACTGCGCGCAGCCGCTGATGATGCGCTTCAACGTCCCGGCCACCGGCCGCGCCTCGTTCGGCCTGTACAACACGCGTGAAGAAGCGGATGCGCTCGTGGCCGGGTTGCACAAAGTGATCGAGGTCTTTGGCTGATGTCCGATCTTCGCGAGCTCTACCAGCAGGTCATTCTCGACCACAACAAGAATCCCCGGAACTTCCACGAGATGCCGGATGCCACCGTGCGCGTGGAGGGCTACAACCCGCTCTGCGGCGACCACTACACGATCTTCGTGCAGCTCGACGACGAGAAGATCCGCGAGGTGAGCTTCACCGGCAGCGGCTGCGCGATTTCCAAAGCGTCGGCCTCGGTAATGAGCTCGACCGTGAAAGGAAAGTCGAAAGAGGAAGCCGAACATCTCTTCGACACGTTCCACAAGCTCGTCACCGGTGACATGAGCGGCCTCAGCGCGGCAGATCTCGGCCGCCTGGCCGCGTTCTCCGGTGTGAGCGAGTTTCCCGCACGCGTAAAGTGCGCGACGCTGGCGTGGCACACGCTGCGCAGCGCCATCGAAGGCACTGCTGAAAAGGTGAGCACCGAATGAGAGAAGAAGTCACATTCAGCCGTAACGCTGAAGCGATCATGATTCCGAGCGGCGAGCGTGTGCTCGTGCCGGTCGGTGCGCAGGCCACGATCACGCAGGCCCTCGGCGGCGCGTACACGCTGATCACCGATCGCGGCCTGATGGTGCGCATCTCCGGCCGCGAAGTGGAAGCGATCGGCAAGACTCCCACCGAAACGCCGGAAGCCGCGCCGGAAGGTCTGACGCCCGAAGCGCTCGAGACGATGGTGTGGGACGCGCTCAAAACCTGCTACGACCCCGAGATCCCGGTCAACATCGTCGACCTCGGCCTCGTCTATCTCTGCGAAGTGAACGAAGCGGAAGGCGGCGGCAGCGACATCAAGATCAAGATGACGCTCACGGCGCCGGGCTGCGGCATGGGACCCGTGCTCGCGAGCGACGTGAAGATGAAGATCGAGAAGATCCCCGGCGTGCACAACGCGGACGTGGAAGTCGTGTTCGATCCGATCTGGGATCGCTCGATGATGAGCGACGCGGCGAAGTTGCAGCTCGGCATGATGTGGTAAGGGGCGGCCTTCCGGCCGCCCAGGCTCATGGGCTCATAGGCTCATAGGCTCATAGGCTCAGAGTAGCGCCGGCCTCGCGAGAGCGACGCTTTTGCGCGAGTGGCTCGCGTGAGAGGCAAGGCATATTGCCTGCAGCTCGCACGCTCATGCGTCGTCGCTTGCGAATTGCCGCGCATGCTTTCGTCATCGTTCTGCTCACGAGTGTTGCTGGCTACGCCGCGAATCCGCCAAAAGCGGCGGCGGCGAGCGACGGCACGCTGGCTCCCTGGCAGCCTGCCGCCGGTCATACACAGATTCGGTTGTGGCCCGGTAATCCGCCGCCGCACACTCCGGCGGTGATGAAGGGCGTCACTGCGAAGGGTGAGCTGACCGGTCACGGCAGCAAGATGGTCGCGGGCCGGTATTGGACGTGGGCGGGCCAGGTGACGCAGCCGACGATTACGGTTTACTCGCCGAAGGGAAAGAACTCAGGCGCTGCCGTGGTGGTCTTTCCCGGCGGTGGCTATGAAGTCGTGGCCATCGATCTCGAAGGGACGGAACCGTGCGAGTGGCTGACGGCGCACGGCATCACCTGCGTGCTGCTGAAGTATCGCGTTCCGTGTGCGATCACCGGCCCGTATCGCGAATGCGCGAGCGCGCTCGAAGACGCGCAGCGCGCCGTGGGGCTGGTGCGTTTCCGCGCTGCGGAGTGGCATATCGATCCGAACAAGATCGGCGTGCTCGGCTTCTCCGCGGGCGGCCACATGGTCGTTGCGATCAGCACGCATTTCGAGAAGCGCGCGTACACCGCCGTCGATGAGGCGGACAAGGTGAGCTGCCGCCCCGATTTCGCGATGGCGCTTTATCCGGGACACATCGCCGTGCCGCGCGAAAAATTCGTGCTCAATCCCGATCTCCACGTCACGAGCCGCACGCCGCCGACGTTCCTGGCGCAGGCGTATGACGATCCGGTGGATCCGGTGGAGAACTCGCTGGTCTATTTCGCCGCACTGCGCAAGGCGGGAGTGCCCGGCGAGCTGCATGTGTACGCGAAAGGCGGCCATGCGTTCGGCCTGCGGCCGACGGCGTCGGCGGCGACGCAATGGCCGAAGCTTGCGGAGGATTGGTTGAAGACGATCGGGATGATTGCGCAGTAGCGCAGCGAAAACGAAACGGCCGGCTTTCGCCGGCCGTTTCAATTCAGCGGTGGTCGTTGAAGAAGGTCCACTGCCCGACCGGCGTTCCCTTTTGCAGGAGCTGCGCCTGCAGGTAGCCGTCGATCGCAGTGACGATGGAGAGCAGTCCGCTCACCACGCCGCAGGTCGGCACGACGAGCACGACCCAGACGATGATGGAGATGATGCCCTTCATCTTCTGGCCCATGATGATGTAGCCGACGCCGCCCGCCACGAGCAGATTCAGAATCAAAACGAGGATCGGATCTTTCGGCGGAGTGGTGGGATAGACGGTGTCGCCGCCGCCCGGACCGGCCGGGTTGCTAGGGCCGTCGAACGGCGGAGGAGGTGGTGGCGGCGTGTACGAACCGCCCGGTGCATTCGTGTCCATCGATTCTCCTTAGAGGCTCTTCTCGGCGAAGTCGGTGATGACGGGGATGCGGTAACGCTGTCCGCCGACCGCTTTGACGATGCAGATGATGCTGATGACGAGGAAGCCCAGCGAAGCGACGCACTGAATGGCGCTGACGCCGCAGCCCATGCCCATTCCGCGCGGAAGGACGAAGCTCAGGACGAACAAAACGATCCAGACGATGAGCTCGACGAGGAACAGCGCCAGACCGTTCCGCGCATGCCAGCGGATCTCCTGATCGGGATCGTCCTTCTTGGCCAGATACGGGATCAACGACAGGATGCCGAGGTACGACAGCACGACCCACAGCGTACGGTCGCCCGAGCTGCCGCCCGGAGGCGTGTAGCCGCCGCCGCCCGGTGGTGGCGGTGGAGGTGGTGGTGTGTACGAGCCGCCCCCCGGCGGCGGAGGCGTCGCAGGTGGTACGGTGGGCGGAGGAATCGCGCTCATTTGCTCTCCTTGCTCTTGCTCTCAGTTGTCGTGAAACGCGACTGATTCTAGTCGCTTTCGCCGAGACGCGTCAGGCGTCGTTCAGCGAGAACGAGAGGTATCACGGAGAGAAGCACCGAAAGCGTGAGCGCAGTCACCAGTGGAAGCGCGGTGGCCACAATTCCGCTGTCGTCGCTGACGTTCATGACGCGCCAGAGGAAGTAGCGCACGATCGGCCGCGCCATCAGCACCATCATCACGCCGACATACGTCATCGACACGGCCATGTAGGCGAAGCCGCCCAGCGACAGCCCGACCTGCAGCGGATTCTCCGCGTTGAAGTTCGGCGTGAGCGCGCCCATGCCCACGCCGAGCGAGACGAGCGTCACCGCCAGCAGCGACGCGCCGAAGAGCGTGAACGCCCACACCACGCCGTTCGCACCGAGGATGAGATTGGCGAAGGCCGTGAGGATCAGCGCGAGCAGCGTCAGCGGCGTCGCGTAGACGAGCACCTTCACGCGAATGAATTGGCGGTACGAAACCGGCGCGGTCTGCACGATCCAGAACGCTTTGCCTTCCGACGAGACCGACGGATACGCGAAACGGAGACAGACGGCGGCGACGACGAAGCCGGCCATGCCGAGGTTGGCGTAGGCGACGATGGTGGCGCGGGCGTCGCCGCCGAGCGGCAGCATGCGCACGTTGTAGAGATAGATGAAGAGCAGCGCGGCGGTGAGGAAGACCTGCGACCACTGCGCGACGTCGCGCGCCAGCACGCGCACTTCCTTCGCGATCAGCGCGCGCAGCGGCGGATCGGCGCGTGCGAACAGCGCGTCGAAGATGCGCGTCGCGGAGGCGGAGCCGATCGCCACCGGCGCCATGCTCTCGCGAGCGCGCACGAAGGCGACGAAATAGAGCTGCCGCGCGCAGAGCACGAACGCGCCGAACAGCACCAGCGCGGTGACGAAGATGCGCGGCGGGAACGCCGGCGAGCTCGCCTTCGTCATCACCTCCGCCAGCGCCGTGCTCGGATAGATGCTCATGGCCGGCAATTCGATCGAGCGCAGCACGCGCGCGACGTCATCCGTCGACACTTCCGTGAAGAAGCGCTCCGGACGGCTCATGCGAAACGCGACCACGGCGATGGTGAAGACGAGGATGGCCAGTGTGGCCACGATCTGGTGCACGCGCCGCACGGGAAACCAGCGCACCAGCAGCACGATCGTCAGCGACGCGAGACTGACCGGGATGGTGAGCAACAGCGCGAGGTTGATCAGCACCACGGGAAAGAACGTCCACGGCTTCGTGTATTGCCGCGCGAAAGCGACGAAGATCGGCACGAGGAAGAGGAACACCACCGTCGCGCTCTGCATCAGCGCCTTGCCGTAGCGCGCGAAGACGATGCGCAGTTTCGTGCGCGGCGCGGAGTGATAGATGTCGAGATCGAGATCGGTGAAGAGCGCGCCAATCGCGGCGGTCATCGCGGACGAGAACAGCACCACCGACGAGACCAGGAACACCATCGACAGCAGATTGCGGAGAATGCCGAGGGCGAAGAACGGCGTCGCTTCTTCGACGCGCGCGGTGGCGCGGAAGAGCCGCGCGAAGAGCGCAAAGTCACCGTAGAGAAACGCGGCGAACAGCAGCGCCACGACGGCGACGCGCGTCAGCGACGACGCGTTGATCGGCCGGAGGCGCGCGGTGGCCAGTGTGAGCGGCCACACTACGCAATCCCCGCCACCTCGTCGAACCACTGCATCATCCCCTCCCGCCGCGTCTTGCGCGCGCGGGCGCGCTCGACGCCGAGCTCGATCAGCCGTTCGATGAGGCGCGCGTACTTCAGCTCCGTCGCTTCCCACAGCTTCGGGTACATGGAGATGTTCGTGAAGCCGGGGATGGTGTTGATCTCGTTGACGTAGAGGCGATTCGTGCCGCGCTCGAGGAAGAAATCGACGCGCGCGAAACCGGACGCGCCGACCACGCGGAACGCGGTCACGGCGTAGCGGCGGATCTCTTCGCTCTTGTCCTTCGCCAGCTTGGCCGGAATGACGAGCTGCGATTTGTTCTCCACGTACTTGTCCGAGTAATCGTAGAACTCGCGCGCCGCGACGATCTCGCCCGCCACCGATGCTTCCGGCGATTCGTTGCCGAGCACCGACACTTCGATCTCGCGCGCATCGATGCCGCGCTCGATCAGCACTTTTTCATCGAAGCGCAACGCGAGCTCGATCGCGGCGCCGAGGTCGGTGTCTTTCTTCACCTTCGTCACGCCGACGGACGAGCCGCTGTTCGCCGGCTTCGCGAAATACGGCAGGCGCAGCACGTTCGCGACCGCGCGCGTGACGCGTTCGCGCTCGTTCTTCCACTCCGCTTCGGTGACGGCCACGTAGTCGACCATCGGCAGCTTCGCCGAAGCGAACGCCTGCTTCATGTGCACCTTGTCCATGCCGACGGCAGACGCGGTCACGCCGCTGCCGACGTACGGAATGCCCAGCGTTTCGAGGTAGCCCTGCAACGCGCCGTCTTCGCCGCCGGTGCCATGAATCAGCGGCAGCACGATGTCGAACGTTTCGCTGCGCGCCCAGATCTCGAATGAAAAATCCGCGTCGCCGATGACGCTCTTTTCCTCACCCGCGAGAATGCGCGCGCTGCGTTCCGGCGCGACGAAACGTCCGTCGCGCGCGATGCAGATCGGAATGAGCTCGATGCGAGGCGGTGCGGTCGCGGCGACCGAGCGCGCCGACAGAATCGACACCTCGTGCTCGGCGGAGCGGCCTCCGAAGAGAAGAACCGTGCGAATGGTGTTGGTCATTAAGTGAAC
>DASSMK010000218.1:0-26468 GCA_035688915.1 Thermoanaerobaculia bacterium | reverse complement strand
GCCTCTCGCGTTCACGTCGAATGCGACGGCACCGGGCGATCGCATCGGGACGGTCACGCTCACGCTGCCGCAAGCGGCGCAAGGAACGGTCTACACGCTTTCGTTCGATGCGAAGCTCACCGTGCTGGCGAATCAAGCGGCGTCGGTGTTCGAATCGCAATTCAATCGCAAGCTGAAGCTCGTCAGCGGCACCGTCACCATCGGCGGCGCGTCCACCGCGACGACCGTTTCGTCATCGGCGAATCCGACCAACGCCGGCAGCGACGTGACGTTCACTGCGCATGTCTCGTCGGCGACGCCGGGCACGATCACCGGCACCGTTGCGTTCCTCGACGGCACGACCACGATCGGCTACGGAACGCTGCAGAGCGGCGTGGCCACGCTGACTACGTCTGCGCTCGCGACGGGTTCGCGTTCGATCACCGCGGTGTACGAAGGTTCGGCGACGTATCAGACCAGCACATCGCCCGCCATCACGCAAACGGTGAATGTCAGCCTCGCGTCGCCGGCCAATCTCACGGCCACCGCGACGAGCACGAGTCGCGTCGTGCTGACGTGGGGCTCGGTGAGCGGCGCGACCTCGTATGAAATCCGCCGCAGCTTCGATAACAGCGCGTTCGTCACGATCGCAGCGGCCGGCGCGACGACGTACAACGACGACACGGTGGTCGGCGGCAAGACGTACGTCTACACGGTGCGCGCACTCGGCGCGGGCGGCGCGAGCTCGCCGTACAGTCCGAAGGATGCCGCGACGACGGTGCTTTTCGCGGACGATCCGATCGTCACCGGAACGACGCGGATCAAGCTCGCGCATCTGACGACGCTGCGCACCGCGGTGAATGCGTTCCGCATCAGCGCAGGACTCGGCGCGATGACGTTCACCGATCCTTCGCCCACCACTGCGACGAAGGTGAAGAGGACGCACATCGACGAGTTGCGCACGGCACTCCAGACCGCACGCGCGCTCCTCGGCCTGCCGTCTGTCGCGTTCACCGATCCCACCATCGCTGCGGGTTCGAACATGAAGACGGCGCACGTGCAGGAGCTGCGGTACGCGGTGCAATAGGGGCGGGTTCGCGTAGAATCTCGCCCCCATGGCCACCAAGCCCGAAACGGGCGAGAAGCTGATTGCCTCGAACAAAAAAGCGCTGCACGACTACTTCGTCCTGCAGAAGCTGGAGGCGGGGCTTGCGCTGACGGGAACCGAGGTGAAGTCGCTGCGGGACGGGCGGGCGCAGCTGAAGGATGCGTACGTCATCTTCAAGGATGACGAAGCGTTTCTGTTCGGCGCGCACGTCTCGCCGTACACGCACGGCAATCGCGAGAACCACGATCCCGAGCGCACGCGCAAGCTGCTCCTCCATCGCAAAGAGATCGACAAGCTGCGCGTGCAAACGGTGGAGAAGGGCTTGTCGGTCGTGCCGCTGCGCCTCTACTTCAAAGGTGGACGGGTGAAAGTGGAGATCGCGGTCGTGCGCGGCAAGAAGCAGTACGACAAGCGTGCGACGGAGAAAGAACGCGAGCTCGATCGTGAAGCGGCTGTGGCTCTCAAGAATCGCGAGTGATCGCGGAGTGTGGCCGGATAGCCACACACCTGACGCGCCAGAGAGACAGCCGTAGCACGACTACCGATTCGGAATTTTTCGGTTAACGCTCAGCAGCTCAGCAGCTTAGCCACTCGGCGACATGCGGCGCGACCCGTGGCACCGCCCCTGCTCAAAAGCGGCTGAGATGATCGTCCAACGGAAAACCATCAACGCGAACGTCAGCATCACCGGAATTGGACTCCATTCCGGCATCTACACGACGGTTTCGCTCCATCCGGCGCCGGCCGGCAGCGGCATCACATTCGTGCGCTCCGATCTTCACGGGCTGCGCATCCCGGCACTGCAGGCTTCGACCACCGCACTCGATTACGCCACCACGGTCGGCAAGGATGACGTGCAGGTCGGCACCGTCGAACATCTGCTCGCAGCCATCATGGCCTGCGGCATCACGGACGTGGACATCCACATCGACGGTCCCGAAGTGCCCATCATCGACGGCAGCGCCGTGCCGTTCATGCACCTCATCGACGCCGCGGGCGTGCGCGAGCTCGGCGCCGAGATTCCGGTGCTGCGCATCACGCAGCCGTTCGAGATCGGCGAAGGCGACAAGACCATCCGCGTCGCGCCGGCCAATCGCCTGATCATCAAATACAAGATCGATTTCAATCATCCGGTCATCGGCCGGCAGTCGTTCCATTTCGATTTCGGCCACGACAACTTCCTGCGCAAGATCGCGCCGGCGCGCACGTTCGGCTTCATGCGCGACGTCGAGAAGCTGCGCGCCGCCGGCCTCGCGCGCGGCGGTTCGGTCGAGAATGCGATCGTGCTCGATGACCGCTCCGTCGTGAACGGCCCGCTGCGTTTCCGCGACGAGTTCGTGCGCCACAAGATCCTCGACCTGGTCGGCGACCTCGCGCTGATCGGCCGTCCGATCGTCGGCGAGATCACCGCATCGAAAGCGGGTCACGCGCTGCACTCGCGTTTCGTCGAGCGGATTCTGCAGATGGCCGCGGAGCAGCAGGAAGGCGCCGGCTCGTTCGCCTCGCACGGCTTCCCGAGCTTCGCCTAAAGCCGGCCGCTGACGCGCTCGCCGCTCCACTGTGGTAAAACGGCCACAGTGCGAGTGCGCATCCTTTCGGCGGTCCTTTTGTGCGCGGCGCTGCGTCTCGCGGCCGCACCGCCGCAGCCGCGCATCGAGCATCTCGCCGCCAGCGCCGTGAACGGCAAGGTCTCTGTGCACTTCGCGCTGGCGGGCATCTTCCAGAACGGCGAGATGATCCAGGCGCTGCAGAGCGGCCTGCCGACCAGCTTCACCTACATCGTGGAGATCTTCCGCGACCGGCCGAACTGGTTCGATGAAGACGTCGGCCGCTCGCGCCTGGAAGTGATCTGCACGTTCAACTCGGTCACGCGCGAGTACCTGCTCAATTACCGCCGCGATCGCAAGCTCGTTCGCTCCGAGACGTTCGGCGATCTCGCCGCGCTGCAGCAGCGCATGACGACCATCGAGGAAGCGGATCTCTTCGACATCGGACACCGGAAGCCGTACAAGATGAAGGTGCGCGTGAAGGCCGATCTGATGCGCGGCTGGCTGGCGTACGTGATTCCGTGGGAAGTGTCGACGCGATGGCGTGAGGCGCGGGTGAACGTGACGGCGCCGAAAGGCCCCACGCCGGCCGAACCGGTTCGGCGATGAGCTTCCGCGAGCTGCTGTTCCGCTACCGCAAGGACCCGCGATTCATCATCACGGTTCCGCTGCTGATCCTCGCGGCGACGAGCCTCGTCTACTACCTCATCGAGCGCGCCAAAGAGCTGACGCCGGAAGCGCTGAGCAGCCAGGTGCTGCTCTTCGTCCTCTGGAACATCAACGTTCTCCTGATCCTCGGCATCGCCTTCGTGCTGCTGCGCGGCATCGTCAAGCTCGTGCTCGAGCGGCAGCGCGGCATCATCGGCTCGCGTTTCCGCACGAAGCTCGTCCTGACGTACGTGGCCACGTCGCTGCTGCCGGTGATCGTTCTCTTCCTCGTGGCCACCGATCTGCTGCACGTCTCCATCGACCGCTGGTTCGCGACGCCGGTGCGCACGATTCTGCAGAACGGCGAATCGATCGCGCAGCTCGCGCAGGACGAAGCGGCGGAAGTGGCGGGCGGCGCAGCGCGCGAGATCGCTGCGAATCCTGCCGCACGCGGCGAAGCCGGCATCGACGAGCTGCTGCGCCACGTGCTCGCGTTTCACAACGTCGACGTGGTGAGCATCTACCGCGACGGCATTCTGATGAAAGCGCAGGCCAATCCGCGCGCGCCGATTCACGAAGTGGCCGATCCGTCGACGCGCTTCTTCGAAGACGTGGCGCGCAAAGGCCGTGCGGTGAAGATCGATGTGGTGACGAGTGGCAAATGGATTCGCACGGCGGTGCGCATCGACGGCGACGCGCACGTGGTGGCGCTGGCCGGCGTGTTCGTTCCCGCCACGATGAGCCGGATGATCGACGAGTCGATCATCGCGCACAAAAACTTTCAGCAACTCGATTCGCAACGCCAGACGCTCAAAGCGTCGCAAACGTCGCTCTTCCTGGCCGTGACGCTGGCCATTCTCTTCGGCACGCTCTGGACGTCGATGTATGCGTCGCGCCGTATCACCGTGCCGATCAAAGCGCTGGCCGAAGCGACGTCGCGCCTCGCGGAAGGCGGCTACGGCCACAAGGTCGACATCACGGCCACGGACGAAGTGGGGCTGCTGATCTCGTCCTTCAACGACATGTCGTCGCAGCTCGCTTCGCAGCGCGCCGAACTGACGCAGACGAACCGCCGTCTGCATGATGAGCGCGCGTTTATGTTCACGGTGCTGGAGAGCGTCGCCACCGGCATTCTCGCGTTCACCGACGAGCTCGTGCTGCTCTCGATCAATCGCGCCGCGTTGCAGATGCTGCAACTCACCTCGGAGCCGCCGCGTCGCGCGGAGCTCAGCGACGTGCTGACCGGCGATCTGCTGCCGCTCTTCGACGCCGTGCGCGAAGTGACGAGCGGCCGCACCCGCACGCGCGAAGTGACGCTGATTCGCGGCGGCGAGCTCCGCTACCTCGAACTTTCCGCCGCCCGCCTCTCCGGCAACCTCGGCTGGGTTCTCGCCATCGAAGACTCCACGCAGCTCGTGCAGGCGCAGAAGCTCGCCGCCTGGAACGAAGCCGCGCGCCGCATCGCGCACGAGATCAAGAATCCTCTCACGCCCATCCAACTCTCCGCCGAACGCATTGCGCGCAAGTACCACCGCGGCGATGGCGACGCCGGCAACGCCATCGACGACGGCACGAAGACGATCATTGCCGAGGTGACGCAGTTGAAGAGGATGGTGGACGAGTTTTCGCGGTTCGCCAGGATGCCCGCGGTGCATCTGCGGCACGCACAGCTCGCGGAAATCCTGCAGCAGGCGGCGAATCTTTATCGCGACGTGAAGAAAGGCGTGAGCATCTCCGTCGACGTCGCGCAGGACATCGAGCTGCTGATGGATCCGGAGCAGATCCGCCGCGCGGTCGGCAACCTGCTCAAGAACGCGGTGGAAGCGACGGAGTCGGGCGACATTCGCGTCTCCGCGCGCCGTGCGCCGCATCGCGTGGTGATCGAAGTGGCCGATCCGGGACGCGGCGTTCCGGATGCGGACAAGGAGAAGTTGTTTCTCCCTTACTTTTCGACCAAAGGCCGCGGCACCGGCCTCGGCCTGGCCATCGTGCACCGCATCGTTCGCGATCACGACGGCCACATTCACGTGCACGACAACCATCCGAAAGGAACGCGGTTCGAGATCGAGCTTCCCGCATAACGAATGGCCAAAGTCCTCATCGTCGACGACGAACCTTCCATCCGCACGACGCTGGCGAGCATCCTCGAAGATGAGGGGCATCGCGCCACGATCTGCGAATCGGGCGAAGAAGGGCTCGCGCAATTCGCGCGCGACGAATTCGATCTCGCCATCTGCGATCTCTGGCTGCCCGGCATCGATGGCATGGCCGTGCTGGAGCGGATTCGCGCCTCGAACGGACCGCCCGTGATCGTGATCTCCGGCCACGGCAACATCGACACCGCCGTCCGCGCCACACGACTCGGTGCGTACGACTTTCTCGAAAAGCCGCTGTCGCTCGAGCGCGTGCTGCTGACGGTGAATCACGCGCTGAGCGACAAGAAGCTGCGCGAACAGGTGCGCGATCTGAAGCGGCATCTCACGCTCGAAGAATTGCTGATCGGGGAGAGCGACGTGATGCATCGTCTCGAACAGCAGATCCGCAGCGCGGCGCCTTCATCGAGCCGCGTGCTGATCACCGGCGAAAACGGCAGCGGCAAAGAGATCGTCGCGCGCACGCTGCATCGCCTCTCTATGCGCGCCGAGCAGCCGTTCGTCGACGTGAACTGCGCGGCCATTCCGGAGGAGCTGATCGAGTCGGAGCTGTTCGGCCATCGCAAGGGCGCGTTCACCGGCGCGATCGACGATCGCAAAGGAAAGTTCGAGCTGGCCGATGGCGGCACGCTGTTCCTCGACGAGATCGGCGACATGAGTCTGAAGACGCAAGCGAAGGTGCTGCGCGTGCTGCAGGAGCAGACGTTCCAGCGCGTGGGCGGGCAGCAGACCATCAAGGTGGACGTGCGCGTGATCGCCGCGACAAACAAGGATCTGGAAGCGGAGATCGCGAACGGCAGCTTCCGCAGCGATTTGTACTACCGGCTGAACGTCATCCCGATCGAAGTGCCGCCGCTGCGCGTCCGCGGCAACGACGTCGTGCTGCTGGCCGAGCACTTCTTGCGGCGCTTCGCCGCGGAGAGCGGCTACCCGAAGAAGAAGCTGTCGCCCGCGGCGGCGGCGAAGCTGAAGAGTTACGCGTGGCCGGGCAACGTGCGCGAGCTGCGCAATGTGATCGAGCGGCTGGCCATCCTGCTCCAGAACGACCTCATCGAAGCCGAAGACATCGCCCTCGGCGCGCGCAGCGAAGCGGCCGCGCCGTCGTCGATCGCGATGAACCTGACGCTGAAAGAAGCGCGCGACGAGTTCGAAAAGCAGTACATCCTGGCGCGGCTGCGCGAGTACGGCAACAACGTCAGCCGGACGGCGGATGCGCTAGGCGTGGAGCGGAGCAATCTCTATCGCAAGCTGAACGCGTATGGCATTCGCGTGGAGAGGGGATGAGCATGGAGATGATTGAGCGTCTCGCTTCGTTTCCGGCCAAGTTGCGTGCGTGGACGGAGTCGACACCGCGTCTGTGCGAGCGCTCGTCTGACGGCAACTTTGCGCTGGTGGAGCACGCGTGGCACCTCGCCGATCTGGAGCGCGACTACGGCGCGCGGCTCGAACGGATCGTGAAAGAAGACGAGCCGTCGTGGGCAGATTTCGACGGCGAGCGCGTGGCGGAGGAGCGCAATTACATGGCGCTGCCGCTGCCCGACGCGTTGCGCGAATTCGAAGCAGCGCGTGCGGCGAATGTGCTGCGCATGCGCGCCGCGTCGGAAGGTGACTGGTCGCGCAGCGGCCATCACGATGGGAAGCGGCGGATGACGTTTGGCGAGGTGGTGGCGGCGATGGACGGGCACGACGCGGACCACTCCGGCCAGATTGAAAATCTGCTGCGCGAGCTCGGAATAGGAGTTGGGGGAGGTGCGTTACCCCCGTCGCTTGACAGCGAGGGGAGCGGTGATTAAAGTTCGCCTCCGCCGTAAGTGATGCGGGAATAACTCAGTTGGTAGAGTGCAACCTTGCCAAGGTTGATGTCGCCGGTTCGAGTCCGGTTTCCCGCTCCAAACGAAACTAAGTGAAAGGGCCGCGATCATCGCGGCCCTTTCTGTTTATGTCCCGCGAGACATCGCGGCCCTTTCTGTTTGCCGCGCCTGATCCTGTTTAGAATGGCGCCACTTTGCTGCGCCGGATTGCCACACCTGCCGCGTTTCTCGTGGTCGTTCTGGCCTACGTCTTTTTCGGGAGCTACGGCCGCTTCGCGTTCCACACCAAGACGTGGGACACCGGCTCCGATCGCCCCGGCGACGGCTACTACACGCACCTGATCGAAGGCTTTCGCCGCGGCCGCATCAGCATGATCGACAAGCCCGATCCGCTGCTGATGGCGCTGCCGGATCCGTACGATTACGAAGCGCGCCACAACGTGCCGTACATGTGGGACGCGAGCTACCTCAACGGCCACTACTACCTCTACTTCAGCCCTCTCCCCGCGCTGATCCTCTACTGGCCGACATGGATCGCCACCGGCCGCTATCCGAGCGATCAATTCGCGTCGGTCTTCTTCGCCACCTGGGCGGCCATCATGGCCGGACTCTTCGTCCGCCGCGCCATCGGCGCGAAACGCCAGGTGCCGCTGTTCATCTGGATTGTGATGCTCGGCCTGGCGGGTGTGGTGCCGTTCATCATGGCCTACTCGCGGACGTACGAGGTGGCGACGATCTGCGGCATGGCCATGACCGCGACGTGGGCGTGGAGCCTCTTGCGCTACATGGAAACGCGCAAGACGTCCGCGCTGGTCTGGATGAGCATCTGGCTCTCCCTCTCCATCATCGCCCGCCCCAACCTCGGCGTCCTGCTACTGCCCGCGTTTCTCGCGCTGCCGAAGCCGCGGCTGCGGCCCGCCATCATCGCGCTCATTCCGCTGTCGATCTTCGGCCTGGCCACCATCAGCTACAACTACGCGCGTTTTCACAATCCGTTCGAGTTCGGCCACCGCTATCAGCTGACGTACATGTCGATGGCGAACTACAAGGTTTGCGGATGCCGCAACAAAGGCGAAGCGCTGCGCCTCGTGCACTCGTCGATGCTTTACGTGCTGCAGCCGCCATCCGTCACGAGCGAGTTCCCCTACTTTGGCTTGCCGCGCGTGCCGCTCGATCATGCGGTCTCGTTCAGCGACCTCTCGGAAGAGGTGGGCGGACTCGTGCCGCTGATCCCGATCGCCGCGATCGGCAGCGTCCTCGCCGCGTTAGCCTTCCTGCGGCGCCGACAGCTCGACACCGGCAGCCGCGCCGCCCTCATCGTCATCGCCGCCGGATGGCTCAGCCTCCTCGGCCTCTCCGGCTGCTGGTTCGTCACCGCGCGTTACGAAGTGGACTTTCTCCTGCTCATCGCGGCGGGCTCCGTGGTGCTGGTCGACCGCGCCGCGGACACGCGCGCCATCCGCGCACTGGCCATTCTCCTCGCGATCTACTCGATCCTGGTCGGCGTCCTCCTCGGCCTTAAAGGAACGAACGACACCTTCCCGCGCGAGAACCCGAAGCTGTTCGAGAAGTTGAAACGGCACTTTTGAGGGCCGCGCGTGAACGCGGCCCTCGCGGAAACGCTACGGCTCGATGCGCGAGACGCGGCGCCGCGTGGTCGCGCGCGGTGACGCCGGCACCACGGATGCCTCTTGCTCCGCCGGTGCCGCCGCGCCGCGGATGCGGAGCATGGCCGCGTTGCGGTTGGCCATCACGCCGGTGCGCACCTGTTCGTCGCGGATGCGCAGCGTGCGACGCGCGACCTTGATCGCTTTCTTTGCGTCCACCCGGCTCCGTGCGGCCGCGTCATTCTCGAGCGTGAACTGCACGTGGTCGTTGATCAGCGGATCGTAGAAGCCGACGTAACCGCCCTTGTTGATGCCGAACGAGGGCAGCGTGGTCTGGTCGTCTTCCTTGACGGTGCCGAGAAAGTCGTTGCGCGCGCCCGGTTCGTCTTCGTCGCGCGAGCCGGTGAAATAGAGCGGGAGGACGAAGTTGGAGACTTCCACGCCGTCGATCGTGTACGTGTCGGCCTGCACGGCATCGCACATCTCGAACCAGTGAAAGACGAAGCGGTTTTGATCGGCCGAGGGATGCGGCCCGATCACCAGCAGGTTGCCTTCCGGATCGGCGAGCAGCTCCAGCGCTTCATGCGAGAGCGTCACCGTCCAGCTTTCGCCGACCGCTTCCGCCACGTCGAGAAAGACGAAGCCGTACGGGATGCCGCGGTTGTTCGCGAAGTGGTAGCCGAGGGCGCCGTCGACGTCGGACTTGTCCCAAATGTAGAGAATGGCGTCGCCGCGCATGTCCGCCACGCCGACCTTGTCTGGCTCGTTCATGCTGCGCCCTTCCAGCCGCAGCGTTGCCGACATGCTCCAGTACGGCGCGAAGTCTTCGGTGATCTGCCGGTTGATGGCGCGAATCACCGTCTGCAGGTCCTTGTCCTTCACCTTTCTGTTGGAGTGATTGACGACTGAGATGATCATGGACGTCCTCCTTTTTGAGAGTAGGAAGGACAGCGCCGCCGTTTTCTCACATCGTCTTCAAAAATTCGATGAGGGCGCGTTTCTCTTCATCGCTCATGTTCGCGCCGAAGGTGTGCCCTTTGTCTTCGATGAGGTCGGGGCATTTGCTCGCTTTCCAGAGGAGCGGCGCGAGGTCTTTGCGCATCAGGGCGGTGGCGTCGGCGTCGGAGAGTTTGCGGCGGTCGATGTCGAGGAGCGTCATGCCGATCTTCGCAGCGAGCGATGCGAGAGCGATGGGGCTGCGTTCGAGGTCGGCGTTAGCGAGGAGGTTCACCGGCGTCCCCTTCGGGATCGGGCCGATGCGCAGGTTGCCGCTGGTTGGATCGGCGAGTGAGCGCAGGTACGACGGGATGTACGACGGCGGGACGGTGATGTAGCTCTTCGCGCTCGTTCGCCAGATCGATTTCTCGCCGTCGCGTTTCTCCGGCCAGAGCAGCTTCTGCATGCCGTCTTCGAATGCGCGCATGCGGCCGGCCACGCTGTAATCGGCGGTCGTCATGCCGATGGCGTTGTTGTGCAGGTAGGGCGCCGTGGCCCAGACGCTGATGAGCGACGGCGGGCGGTAGTAACCGGGACCGCCTTGCGGCAGCGCGAAGGTTTCGTTCGCGTTCGTGTACGGGTTCCACACTTCGATCGATCCGGCCGAGGGGAGCGACTTGTAGGTCTCGGAGGAGAAGTTGTCCCAGATGTGACCGCGTGTGGCGTTCGTGGCCAGCGCACGCGTGGCGTTCGTCCGGATGACGGAGACGGGATAGCGCTTTTCGCTGGAGAGGAAGTTGCGGTCGAGGAAGTCGGGACGCTGCACGGCGGTCTCGAACCACTGCACGCCGGCAGGCGTATCTGCATCGATTCCGGCGGGCGGGTGCTTGCTCGAGTGGCAGCTCGCGCAGTGCCGCGCGAAGGCTAGCTTGCCGCGCAGCAGCGTCGCGTCGCTGGCCGTCAGATACGCGCCGCCGCCGGGCGCATCGCGCAGATGCATCGGCTGCGCAACTCTGATGAAGTATTTGGCCACGAGCGGCGCGTGCGTTTCGCTCCAGTTCCAGTGCGGTGATTGCTTCTGCGCCGCGGCCACGGGAATCGGCGATTGCGGACGGCCGCCGAGGAGCGGGTTGAAGTGGCGGATCCACTCCTGCCACGACTCTCCGATGTTCACGTACACGCGGCTCAGCGCGGCGTTGAAGCCGGCGGAGTCGGAGCCGTCTTTCAGCACGTGCGGTGTGCGTTCGGTGCGCGACACGCCGCGCAGCGAGAGCGCGCCGCCGCGCAGCTCTTCATCCACCGCCACGTCGAGGCGGCCGGGAATCTCGAACAGCGCGTTCATCGTGCCGGAGTTGTTGAGGTGATCGGTGGCGATGAACGACGTGTCGAGCGTGCCGGGGCGGTTCGAAGCGAGGATCTGGTAGACGAACGAATCCTCGCCCATGCCGTTGCCGAACACCGCGGAGACTTTGAAGTACTGCGCGCCGATGGTGTCGGAGAGGTTCTCCCACTGCGGCTCGTTGACGTTCGCCGGCGGGTTGAGCGGATTCGGACCGATGTGGCAGAACGAGCAGGCCATCCCCACGCGATACGGCCGCGCCAGAGTGCGATTCGTGTAGTACGCCGGATCGTCGTAGTAGCGCCTCACGTCCCACTTGGCGGGATCGAAATCGGGATTGGGGAAAAGGCGCAAGCCGGCGATGCCGGTGGAGCGGCCCCACGTGTTCGCGTCGAGGCCGCGATCGAAATCGTGCGCCGCGTCGATCGGCTCGTCGATCAAGAGGCCGTATTGATCCGGTTTTGCGGCGCGTTTGTAATTCGGTTGATTGGTGATCCCGTACGTCTGGAAGCGCTCTTCGCGCGGCGAGGTCACGACCTTCAGCAGATCGGCGGTGCCGAAGCCGTTGCGCGAGAGCCAGTCCCAGAAGCCGGCGTTGTCGCCGCTCCAGAGGTTCCACGCCAGGCGGCCTTGCAGTTCGTCGCCCGTCACCGTCACACGATCGAGTCCGGCGAAGGGATCGTGTGCGACGACTTGAAATTGCGGCGGTGAAGAAACCGGCAGCGTCGTGCGCGTGCACGCAAAGAGAAGCAGGGCGGCGACGAGTGCGCGTTTGAACATGCACGTTGGAGCGACGGGCGCCCTGGCCCGCCGAAAAAAGAACGGCGGGCGAGGCGCCCGCCGTTCCAACACTTCAAAACGAGAACTATCTTACGCCGCGGCGCCGGCGGCGTTCTTCTTGGCGTCGGCCAGAATCACGTCGCTCGCTTTTTCCGCGATCATGTAAATCGGAGTGACGATGAAGAAGCTCGGGATGCGCGGGAAGATCGA
This sequence comes from Thermoanaerobaculia bacterium, assembly GCA_035688915.1. Taxonomy (GTDB): domain Bacteria; phylum Acidobacteriota; class Thermoanaerobaculia; order Gp7-AA8; family Gp7-AA8; genus DASSMK01. The sequence goes on along the minus strand of DASSMK010000218.1, from coordinate 14,350 downwards.
CGCGTCGACGATGCGCAGGTTCTGCACGCCGATGACGCGGAAGTTGCTGTCCACCACCGCCAGCGGATCGTTCGCCTTACCCATCTTGTTCGTGCACGAAGCGTGGTGTCCCCACGCGTTGTCGCGAACGAACTGGCGGATGTCGTCGTCCGTCGTCACGGTCGGTCCCGGCACCACTTCGGTCTGAATGGCTTTGTTGTTTTGCGAGATGGTGCGCGCGAACTTCACCCCTTCCATCACCGCATCGAGATCGGCGCCGCTCGTGTCGTTGCCTTCGTTGAAGTAGCGGAAGTTGATCTCCGGACGGTCGCGCGGATCGGCGGACTTTAACGTCACGTAGCCCGCCGTGTTGTTCGTGTAGGCCTTGAGAATGGCCCACGTCAGGAAGTTCTTCGTGCGCTCCACGTCCTTCGAATAGCCGGGGTAGTAGCCGCGGAAGTAGCCGGCCAGCGCGAAGAGGAAGAGATCGGGCGAAGCCAGCTGCGGATTCGATTTCTTGATCACCGCCAGGAGCGCGCCGTTGGTCGTGTAGACACCCTGGCCGTTCTGCCACTCCTGATAGCACGGGTCGCCCGGCGCGTTCGGCAGCGGCGGCGCGAACGTCGCGTCCTTGATGACTTTCCAGTTCTCCTTCATCTCGGAGACCACGCCCACTTCGTAGCGGTCCTGCAGGTTCTGCCCGACGCCCGGCCGGTCCGCGACCACCGGAATGCCGAACTTGTCGAGCGTCGCTTTCGGGCCGATGCCGGAGAGCATGAGCAACTGCGGCGAGTTGAACGCGCCGCCGGCCAGGATGACCTCACGCGCGCAGTAGTACTGCTTCACGTCGTACGGGCCGGGCTGATTGGAGTTGGGGTCGGCGCGGTAAAGATGTTGACCTTCCCACGTCTCCACGCCGATGGCCTTCTTGTTGTTGTCGAAGAGGATCTTCACCGCCAGGTTGCTCATCTTGATGATGAGGTTCTGCGGGTAGGCATCACGCGTCATGTTGATCAACTCGCGCGTGCCCGCGCGGCGTCCGGCCAGCGTGGCCAGCGGCGCGAAGCAGATGCCTTCGAAATTCGGCGTCTCCCAGCTGTTCGGATCCTTCGGCAGAAAGTCGGGAAGCGGTCCGCTGAGGCCTGCCTTCCACGCCGCCACGACTGCGTCGAGTGTCGTCTCCAGCAGCGCCGGATCGCCGAACGCCAGCTTCAGATCGGGACCGGTGGTCGACAGCCAGCCGTTGTAGCCGTGGCGCGTCGGATTCGGATTGCCGGCGCCGGGATTCTTCACGTACCCGCAGCGCTCGATGCGCTCGAAGTAGCCGCGCATCGTGTCGGGATTCCACGACTGATCGCCGGTCGCGTCGACGATGCGCTGCCAGTCTTCGGCATGGCCGTAGATCGTGATCATGGCGTGGTGCGTGGTGCAGCCGCCCAACGCGCCGGCGCGCGGGTAGAAGACACCGTCTTTGGCGGCGATGAACTTGTTGTCGCGCTCCGACTGCTGCAGATCGCTGTAGTGGCGGACGAAGAACTCCCACGACAGCGACGGATCTTCGCTCGCGAACGGATGGAAGACCGGCACCGAGTAGCACGGCGGTTCGGGCATCTGGCCGGCCTCGATGAGGCCGACCTTGTAACCGTTCTTGGCCAGGTTCGATGCGACCGGACCGCCGCCAGCGCCGGAGCCGATGACGATGTAATCGAAGTCAGGATTCTGTGGTGTGCCCATCGTCTCGTCTCCTTAGAAAGTCTTGATGTATTCGATCAGCGCGCGCTTGTCCGCGTCGGGGATGTCGGTGCCGAAGTAGTGGCCCTTGTCTTCGATGAAGTCGGGGCAGCTGTTCAACTTGTAGAGCTGCGCGACGACGGGCGAGTTGATGTAAGCGTCCGCGGCCGCCTGACCGGTCAAGCCGTCAGCCTTGATCTTCTTCATCACCTTCACCGAATCCAGCAGCAGCTTGCCGAGGTTCCAGGCCTTGCCGATGCCGTTCAGCTCGAGGTTCGTGTTCGTGAGGAGATTGACCGGCGTGCCGGCGGGGATCGGACCGAACGCGAAGTACTTGCCGCCCGTGGTCGGATCGGTCTCCATGTGATCGCGCAGGAGCCACCGCAGGATGAACGAGTCTTCGAGGTACGACGCCGGCAGCTTCAGGTAGCTCTCCTGCGTCGTGCGCCAGAGCGACGTCGACTGTCCGTCCGCGCCGTCGGTGTTCGGCTTGTCGCCCGAACGATTTTCCGGCCAGAGCATCTTCTTGATCGCGTCATTGAACGCCGTCATGCGGCCTTCCACGGACGGATCGTGAATGTGCTTGCCGAGGGCGTTGGAGTGGAGGAACGGCGCGCCGGACCAGACGCTGACGAGCGACGGCGGACGGTAATAACCGCGGCCATTGGCCGGCACCGTCCACGGCTTGTTCGTCTTCGAGATCGGGTCCCAAACCTGGATCGCGCCGACGCCGTTGAGCGTCTTGTACGTCTCGGAGGAGAAGTTGTCCCAGATCTGATTGCGCAGTGCGTTCGTGGCGACGGCTCGCTGCGCATTCGTCTTGACGGTCGTCACCGGCACGCGCACTTCGGAGGAGAGGAAGTTGCCGTCCAGGAAGTCGGACTTCATCACTTCCTGCTCGAACCACGCGGTGCCCTGCGGCGACTCCGGATCGACGCCCTGCGGCGGCTGTTTGCTGGAGTGGCAGCGCGCGCAGTTCTGCGCGAACATCAGCTTGCCGCGGTTCAGCTGCGCCTGATCGGACGTCATGTACTTCGAACCGCCTGGCGCGTCGGCCAGATGATGCGGCTTCGCGTACTTGATGAAGTAGCCGCCGAGATCGGGCGACGCTTCTTCGCTCCAGTTCCACGCCGGTGAGTTCTTCTGCGCATCTTTGACGCGAATGGGTGACTGTTTCTTGATGCCGACGAGCGGCCGGAAGTGCGTCAGCCACTCTTCCCAATACTCGCCGATGTTCAGGTAGACGCGCGAGAGTGCGCCGTTCAGACCGACCGAGTCGGCCCCTTCTTTGAGGACGCGCGGCGTGAGCACGTTCGTGTTCTGTCCCGCCGGTTCGTACTCGAGGTTCTTGAGATCCTTCGCACCGCCGGCGATCTGCTCGACCACCGCCACGTTCAGGCGGCCCGGGACGGGGATGTTGTAGACGGCGTTCATCGTGCCGGGGTTGTTGAGATAGTCGGTGGCGATGAAAGCCGTATCCAGCGTGCCGGCCGGATTCGTCATCAGGAGCTGCTTGACGAAGTTGTCTGGCCCGAGGGTGTGGCCGAAGACTTCCCAGACCTTGAAGTAGTGCTGGCCGACGTAGTCAGACAGATTCGCAAAGTCCGGCTCATTCACGTCGGCCGGCGGATTCACCGGATCGGGACCGATGTGGCAGAACGAGCAGGCCATGCCGACCATGTAAGGCCGTTCGAGCTTCGGGTTCTGGTAGTAGTTCGGGTCGTTGAAATACTTGTTCGCGTCCCATTTGGACGGATCGAAGTTCGGGTTCTTGAAGAGGCGGAGGCCCATCACGCCGCTGGAGATGCCGTACGTGGGGATGTCGATTTTCGGATCGATGTCGTACTTCGAGCCGGGCTGGCGCACGACGTCGACGTAGAGCCCGTACTGATCGGGCGTGGACGGCTGCATGTAGCCGGGCTGGTTGACGATGCCGTAGGTCTGGAAGCGCTGGTTGCGCGGCGAGACGACCATCTTCAGGAGGTCGCCCGTGCCGAAGCCGTACTTCGAGAGCCAGTTCCAGAAGCCGGCGTTGTCGCCGCTCCAGAGGTTCCAGATCACCCGGCCGTTGATGTCGTGCGAATCTTTCAGCTCGCCGACGCCGTCCATTCCGGGGAACGGATCAAAGTTGACGTACTTGTAGTCGGGAGCCCAGCTTTGCTTCTTCGGCTGGTGCGCGCAGCCGGCGGCGAGAGAGAGAAGAAGGAGAGCGGCGAGGATCGAGGAGAGGGAGTTACGCCAGCGGGTGGACATCGTTCCTCCTGATTTTGTGGACGTGCGGACGGGCAAATGAAAAACAGCACCGCCGCGATGTGCGACGGCGCGGGGCTGCGTTCGGAGATTCCGTTTACAACCTAGGAGTGACCGCGTCAGGCGAATCCCTACCCTGACTTTGGGCTCCCCTGTCATTGCTTAAAATGGGATGGATGTCATCGTACTACCTTCTTGGTGGAGAGCCGTCCGAGCGGGAGCGATTGCGGCTGCAGTCGCTGGTGTGGGAGCCGGCTTCCCGCGCGTTGTTCGACGCCATTCCCGTGCAGCGCGGCTGGCGGTGCGCGGACGTCGGCTGCGGCGCCCTCGGCGTCCTCCGCGCCCTCGCGGAACGCACCGGCGCCGAGGGGGAAGTGATCGGCTACGACGTGGACGAAACGCTGCTCGCTTCTGCGCGTGATTTCCTCGCCACCGAATCTCTCGATCCGATCGCGCGTGTGGAGCAGCGCGATCTCTTCGCCGGCGAGCTGCCGCGCGAAGCGTTCGATCTCGTGCACATGCGCTTCATGCTCGCGCCGATCGGACGCGAATCGGAACTGCTGACGCGCGCGCTGGAGCTGTGCAAACCGGGCGGCGTGTTCGTCTCGCAGGAGCCCGATTCCGCGAGCTGGTCGCTGCTGCCGCCGTTCGGTGCGTTCGATCGTCTGCGCCAGATCATCCTCGCGGCGTTTCGCGCCGGCGGCGGCGACTTCGATGCAGGCCGCCGCACGTTTGCGCTGCTGCGCGATCACGGTCTCGAGAACGTCTCGGTTCGCGCGGCCATCGAAGCGTTGCCTCTCGGTCATCCGTATCTCCGCGTGGTGATTCAGTTCGCCACTGCACTGCGCAAGCGGATCCTCGAGCATGGACTGGCGACGGCGGTGGAGCTCGATGCGTTGACTGCGGACGTCGAGCAGGCGCTTGCTTCACGTGCCGGCACGACGTTCGTCGTGACGCAGGTGTGGGGCACGAAGCCCGCTCATTCGTAAGAGGTGGAGACGCGCGGATCGTAGCTTTGCAGCGGGGCGAAGGAGAGTCCCTTCTTGCTGAACTCTTTCCGGTCCACCCGCGCCTCGGCCAGCGTCTCCCGCATCGCTTCGCTCATCGTGTCGAGGCTCCACCAGTTGAAGCCAATCAGGTGCGACCAGCCGCGGAACGATTCGATGAAGCGCGCCATCTTCTGCTCCGCCGCGCTCTGTTCGAAGCCTTCTTCCCAGAAAGCCTGACCGGTCATCACGAGAGGCTTGAGCATCGTCTTCACCCAGCGATTCATGCAGAGATCGGCGAATGACGCGGGATCGTCGGTGCGGTATTTGTGGCCGAACTGCAGCCGCATTTTCTCGGAGGGGAAGTCGTACCAATAGATGCGCGGCACGAACACGTCGACGTGCGGCTCGGCGGCTTTGATCAGCTCCGGCGAGTGCCAGGTGATCAGGCCGAAGCTGGAGAGGGCGAGGCCGCCGCTGAGCTTTTCGCGGATCTCGCCGAGGAAGGAGCGGATTTCGAGCTGAGTCCAGTGGGAGGCGTTGACGCCTTCTTCGATGTCCGCGACGTAGTCGTTCAGCTCCAGCTCGCGCATGCTGCGCACGGCCAGCTCCGCTTCCGCGAACGGATCGTCACCCTGACACCAGCCCCAGCCCGCGATGTTCAATCCGGCGCGGCGGCAGGCGTCGCGCAGATCGCGCGTGGCGCGGTCGGTGCCGTACGAAACGCGCCGCCCATGCACGCGCAACCAGACGTGCGACATGCGACAGGCCACCATGGCCTTGGCCGCAGCGGGGGCGGAGCCATACGCCGCAATCACCGCAGCCGCAGAATGCACGTAAGTGCCATGCCCTCGGAAAGCGTCAGGAATGTTCACATTCACATTGGACTGACAGACACGGGAAATTTCCTTTTGTAGGGAGTAAGAAGAAAGTCAAAAGGTGTGCGGATCAGGCTCGCCATCGCCACGGTTCGCGCGCATCGCTGACGGAACGGAAGGCGTCTTCGTAGCGGCTGATGACGAAGCGCCGGCCGGTCCAGAAGATGGAGACGACGTCGTAGCGCAGGCGAATGCCGGGATGGCGCGCGGCGTATTGGTCGCCAAGGCGGACGAGCTGTTCGCGCTTGCGGCGGTCGACGGCGTCGTGCCCTTCGCCGGCTGTCCGCGATTGCCGCGTCTTCACTTCCACGATGGCGATGACGTTGCCGCGCCGCACGACGAGATCGAGCTCGCCGGAGGCGAGGCGGAGATTGCGCGCGAGGATGCGATAGCCGCGCAGCCGGTAATGCCACGCCGCGCGGCGCTCGCCGGCGCGGCCGAGGGCGGGGGCGGGGAGGGGGCGGGATGAGAAGGTGAGTCGCACAGTCGAGTCGCAGAGTCTCCGAGTCGTCGAGTCTCAGAGAGGAGCATGGCACCGTTCTCCTCTGAGACTTGGAGACTCTACGACTCGAAGACTACTTCCTGTGAAAGTGCCGCTCGATGTCGAGATGCTTGATATCGACGATGATCGGGCGGCCGTGAGGACAGGCGAAGGGATTCGAGGAGTCGAGCAGTTCCGCGACGACGCGCGCCATCTCTTCACCCGATAGAGGGCGGTGCACTTTGATCGCGGCCTGGCACGCGAGCGAGGCGGCGATCCGTTCGCGCACGCGGCCGATGTGCGAGCCCTTTTCTTCGAGCGATGCGTCGATCAGTTTTTTGAGGAAGCCGTCCACGCCTTCGCGCACGAGCTCCGGCGGGATGGCGGAGATGGCGAACGTGTTTCCGGAGAAGCGCTCGATGTCGAAGCCGATCGCGTGCAGTTCTTCGATGTGCGATTCGAGCGCGGCGCATTCGGCGGCGCCGGTTTCGTAGAGCGTGGGTGTGAGCAGTTGCTGCGACACCGGTGCGCGCGCTTCCACGCGCTGGATGTAGCGGTCGTACAGTACGCGCTCGTGCGCGACGTGCTGATCGACGAGCCGCAAGCCGCCGGGCGTGTCGAGCAGGATGTAGCTCAAGCGGTATTGACCGATGACCCGGCCTTTCAGATCGCCGAGCTGCGGCGCCGGCTCTTCCTCTTTTTCGATCAGCGCGACGGGCGGCTGCACGACCGCGTTTTTCGCGAAGAGCGGCGTGAACTCCGGACGCCAGCGCGGCGCGGAGTCGAACCGTTGCGGCGGCAGAAACGTCGGAGCGGCGGGGCTTGCCCCGCCGAAGTTCTGCGTGAAATCGCCTGGCGGCTGCAGCGAGACATCCTCGCGCAGCAATCCGCTCCCTTCTTCCGCTCCACCCAGCGCACGTTTGATGGCCTGCTCCACCGCCACGTGCACTTGCGACGAGTCGCGGAACCGCACCTCGGTCTTCGCGGGATGGACATTCACGTCGACCAGCTCCGGCGGCATCTCCACGAACAGCACCACGGCGGGATGACCGTCAAAGTCGAACGCGTCGCTCGCGCGATTGGCGGCGTGCGTGAGGACGCGATCCTTCACCAGCCGCCCGTTGACGAAGAAGAATTGATTACGCCGCGAGCCGAAGCGCAGGCCGCGCGTCACGAAACCGGACGCGCGCGTTGCGCCGATCTGCGCGTCCACGCCTTCCAGATGCGGCTCCGCTTCGCTGCCGATGATCTGGATCACTCGCTCGCGCGACGTCATCGCCGGCGGCAGATCAAGCACGACGCGCCCGTTGTGCTCCACGCGAAAAGCGCGCTGCGGGAACGGCAGCGCGTACGACGACACCACGGTGACGATGGCGCGGAACTCCGCGTCGGCACTGCGCAGAAACTTCCGCCGCGCGGGGACGTTCTCGAATAGCTCGCGCACGCTGATGGTCGTGCCGCGATCGCGCGCCGCCGGCCGCACCTGTCGCGTGCCCGTCAGCGGATCGCACGTGATCTCCGTGGCATCCGCACTCTCGCCATCGGACGTCGTCAGCGTGAACCGCGACACCGACGCGATGGACGGCAGCGCTTCGCCGCGAAAGCCGAGGGTGCGCACGCGCGTGAGGTCGTCGAAGACGCGGATCTTCGAGGTGGCGTGGCGCTCCAGCGCGAGCTGCGCGTCGTGCGCCGCCATGCCGCAGCCGTCGTCGCGAATCTCGATGAGCTTACGCCCGCCGTTCTCGAGCAGGATGTCGATGGTGGTGGCGCCGGCGTCGAGCGCGTTTTCGACCAGCTCCTTGACGACCGACGCGGGCCGCTCGACGACTTCTCCCGCGGCGATCTGATTGACGAGATCGGAGGGGAGGACCTGAATCGGGGGCACGGCGGGATTGTACCCGGGCGCGGTCGTTGCTCCGTCCGTCTCCCCATGCGCCGTCTTCTTGCCTCACTCGCCATCGTCGTCCTCCTCGGATTGGCCCTGACGCTCCTCTGGCGCGTCTACGAGCACCACCGCGACTCCGAGCCGTACAGCCACGAGCCGAACGTGATCGCCCCCGACACTCCCGCCGCATGATCTGTAAAAAATACAGAGCTCATCCGCTAAGTGATTGATCTCTCGATGGCGGGGTTGTTGGCACGCGTAGTGCTCTAGAGCGAAGGCAGGAGACGCAAATAACATCATGAAGCGCACCCTGACCTCCGCCGCTGTCCTGACAGCAATCCTTCTCGCGATCAACACGGTTGCCTTCGCGGCGACCCCGCAGGCAAACGACATCACCGCGCAGTTCACCAACTCCGGACTCTCGATCGACGCTCTGCAGGTCTACGAGATCGGCGGAATCGTCATCATCCGCGGCCGCGCCGCCGATCAGGTCATGGCCGAGCAGGCCGCCGTCGTCGCCACCAGCCTCGGCTATCAGCGCGTCGCCAACCTGGTCCGCGTCATCACCCCGATCGACGACCAGGCCATCGAACGCCGCGCCGAACAGGAACTGAGTATCCATCGCTCGCTGGACGGCTGCCGCTTCCACGTCTCTTCGCAGCAGGGCGTGGTCAGCGTCAACGGTTCGGTGCAGCACGAACTGCAGAAGGACGTCGCCAGCCAGTTGCTTCACGGCATCGACGGAGTTCGCGAAGTGCGCCTCGACCTCCAGCGTTTCTGACGCAGCAACAATCACACTCCTACACGAACGAACGAAACGAAAAGGCCGGCAAATCGCCGGCCTTTTCGTTTTGCGCGCTGTCATCCTGAGCGGTAGCGAAGGACCTGGTGTGGCGGGTGGTGCGCTGAACGTTCGTCCTTTGCGCCGCCCGCCCGCCCAGTTCCCTCGCTACGCTCGGGATGACATTCGGCGCGCGTATCAGTGCACGGTGTGAATCGAGAAGCGCACCTTCGTCCCGCCCGCATCGCCCGGCGCTTCGAGCGTCCGCGCCACGAGCACCGACAGGTAGACGTCGAAGTCGCGCACCGTCAGCGCCGCTTCGGTGCCGAGGCCGACGTCGTAGGCGATGTGTCCGGTCTTGGCGAGCTCGTTCCAGTTGAAGCCCACCGTGCCCGCGCCGGCGTACGCCACGCCGTAGAGAGTGTTCCAGTGCATCACGCCCGTGCGGTAGTCGCGGTTGCGAAAGACCGGCACGAACAGCTCGTTGGTGAGATGCAGTTCCTGCGTGCCCACCGCTTCGTCATCGGCCTTGATGGACTTCAGCGCGTCGCGGCCGCCGAGGCGGAAGAGCTCGTACTTCGGAATCGAGTAGCGCTCGACGAGAGGGAAGTTCGACGGATCGTCGATCACGCCGTCGTTGTCGAGATCGCGTTCGGCGTCGCTGCGCGCGAGGAACGCGCCGGCGTGGAGGCGCGTGAAGAGAAAGGACGTCTGCGTGAGGTCCGTGCGGCGGAGCCCTTCCGCTTCGAGTTTCGTGTACTGGTAGTCCGCGCTCAGCACGCGGCCGGATTGCGTGATCGCGGCCGCGAGTCCCGTGCGTTGCGGGCCGACGTCGCGGAAGGCCGTGAGCACCGGCGTGATGCGGCCGCGCGATTCGCCGACGATCGCGTTCATCCGCTCGTCGAACTGCGTGCCGAACTGGTAGCCGATCTTCGTGTAGAGATTGTTTTTGCGGTTGTCGGGATTGTCGGCGTCGCCGAACGTCAGCGCGTCGTCCTGCAGGAGGACGAAGTAGCGGTTGTCGTAATCCTTCGGAATGCCGAGCAGCAGCAGACCGCCGCGCACTCGATCGAAGCCTTTGTTGTCTTTCGAGCCGATGTCGTCGAACTGGATGGAGTCGAAGACGCCGAGGCGGTAGGTGTAGTTGCGGGCGTAGTACTTGTAGCGGAGGAAGGTGGAGATGTCGCCGTTCACGAACTCGTAGTCGATCTGGCTTTCGAACAGCACGTTCCGAATCAGCTTGCGCAGCCGCACGCTGGCCTGCCCCTCGGGCAGGTAGACGTTCACGTTCGGCAGTGATTCGCGGCGGTCGTAGCTCGCCGCCGCGGCGTCGGAGAGCACGGGCGGGGTCTGTGCGGGCGGGTTCTGGGCGGTCGTGGAGGCCGGCGGTTGCTGCTGCGTGGGCTCGGTTTGTGCGTACACGACGCCACTGGTGAGAAGCAGTGCAGCGACTGCGAAGTACCTTGCGATTGTTGTCATTGCCCGTCCTGCGCTCAATTTGTGATGCGCGAGCTTACATCGCAGCGCACTGAACGTATGATAAAGTCAAGATGTTGATTGCTTTACGTCGAAGAACTGTCGATGCCAATGGCATACGTTTTGTAGGCGCGGTCGTACTCAGCTGCGTTATGACCGTGTGAAGCATTCGAGGAGGTGTGATTTGTTGCGTAGGAAACATCGGCTGCTATTTCCCCTTTTGTGTTTTTTGATCGGAACCGGGATTCTCCAGGCTCAGACGTCGATGACTGTCGTCGAGCCGACCCGCGACGATCGTCTCCGGATGTTCGCTCCTTCCGCGAGCGGACAGACGGGATTGTTCGAGACGGTGACTGCCGACACGCTGCGGCGCGGCGACTGGTCGTTCGGTCTCTATTTCAACGACTACGATCTCACCGCCGGCAGTGCCCGCGAGTTCGCGCCTCCCTCGGCGCGTGACTATCGCGATCTGTCGTACGACCTCTATCGCCTCAGCGCGTCGGTCGGCGTCGGTATCACCGACCGCTGGGAAGTCAGCGCCATGCTGCCGTGGGACCGCATCGTCTCCAACGGCGGCGACCGCGTCGGCTTCGTCAATGGGTACTTCTACCAGGGCGAGTTCACCGACAGCGGCATGGGCAACGTGAAGCTGGCCACGAAGTTCGGCCTGACGCCGAATGATGCGGCGACCCGCTTCGGCCTGTCGGCCTTCATCGATCTTCCGACGGGAGATGATGACGGCGGCATCGCCACCGGCAGCTCCGACTTCGGTGTCGGCGCGCACCTCACTCACGGCATCGGTTCGCTGTCGCTCGGCTACGTCGCGCGCGGCGATCGTGATGACGACAACGTTCTCGGCGTGGGCGGGGGCGACATCTCGGTGCCGAACGAATTCCGCCTGGACGGTGGTCTGAACATTCCGGTGAGCTGGTTCGGCCGCACGAACTGGATCAACGAAGTGAACACCGTCTGGTACACCGGTGGCGATCGCGCCCCGGATAACCCGATCTTCCTCGTCAGCGGTATCCGTCACTGGTTTGGCGACAGCGGCTGGGCTCTCAATGCCGGCGCGCGCTGGAACGTGGCGAAGTTCGCCGACGACAACGATGAATGCCGTTTCACGGAGCTCGACGACTGCGGTCTCTCCGGCCTCGTCGGCCTGACCTTCGCGCCGGCTCACTTCGCGATGGTTGCGCCGCCGCCGCCGGCTCCGACTCCGGTCCCGACCCCGCCGCCGGCGCCGGAAGCTGCTCCGGTTCCGCCGCCGGAGCCGCCGGTTGCCGCTCCGCGTCAGCCGCAGACGATCCGCACCGACGAGATTCATTTCGAGCCGGGCTCGGCACGTCTGACCAACATCGCCAAAGCAATCCTCGACGAAGTGGCCCTGCGCATGAAGCAGGAGCCGTCGGCGACCGCTCTGGTGATCGGCTACACCGATGACCGCGAGACGACGGGTCCGAATCAGGATCTCGATCGCCGCCGCGCTGAAGCTGTTCGCGACTACCTCGTGAGCCGCCACGGAATCGATCCGTCGCGCATCACGGTGGAAGGCCGCGACGGCCGCGAGCCGGTGGGCGACAACACGACCGCGGAAGGCCGTCTGCGCAACCGCCGCGTCGTGATCCAGCTCATCCTGCCGTAATCCACGCAGTCCGATTCTTCACCAGCCCCCGCGGCGAGCCGTTGCCGCGGGGGCCTTTTTTTGAAGTGGCCAGTGGTCAGTGACCAGTGGTCAGTTGTGCGTCGCGAGTTGTCACCGCTGCGCATGTCGGCTTCTTTCCACTGACAACTGACCACTGACAACTGACCACTCACCCGGAGATCCCCGCCATGCGCCGTCTTGCTGCCTTTCTGCTCGTCCTCTCCGCCTGCGCTCCCGCACAACTGCCGCCGCCGGCCACGACTCCGTCGCAAGCACCGGTTGCCGTTGCCGCGACGACGCCTGTGCATTCGCCGAACGCGCTGACACCGGTGTCGAACACCGCGCCGCGCGGCGTCGTGCAGCCGAGAATTCGTGTCGGTCTTCTGAGCGATCAGGCCAGCGTGACGTTTCCGCGCACGACGGACGGCTATTACCTCGTCAGCAGCAGCGGCGCGTCGATCCTGAAGCGCGGCTTCACCGTCACGGCGCCGCTCTCCGACGCCACGGTGCGCTACGCGATCCAGGCGAGCGTCATCTCGGACGCTCGCAGCGCGAAGTCGTTCGCCGACAAGATCGGCACGGAGACCGGCCTGCGCGTCGATTCGCTGTTCGATCCCGCCAGCGGCGCGTACCGCATTCTGGCCGGCGACTTTGCGACGAGTGATGACGCGACGCCCGTGCGCGCGCAGCTCACCGAGCGGGGCTACGGCAAAGACATGCTGGTGGTGCGGCGCCCCTCCGATCAGCCGTTCGAGAAGACGCACCGCATCATCGACGATGAAGGCGATCGCTACACGCTGACCGGCGACACGCTCACCATCTCTCCCGTCAGCGCCGACACGGTCGAAATCGACACCAAGCCGTATCGCACGTCCGCGCAGCTCTTCATCAACGCGCGCGGCCTGTTCAACGTCGTGAACGTCCTCAATCTCGAGGACTATCTCTACGGCGTCGTTCCCGCCGAAATGGGACCGACCATCTACGACGAGCTGGAAGCGCTGAAAGCGCAAGCCGTCGCTGCCCGCACCTACGCCGTCCGCAACCTCGGCCAGTTCAAAGCGGAGGGCTACGACATCTGCCCCGGCCCTGCCTGTCAGGCGTACAAAGGCTTCTCCGGCGAGAACGATCTCAGTAATCAGGCCGTGAGCGAGACCGCGGGCGTCGTGATCACGTACCAGGGAAAGCTGATCGACGCGCTCTACACCGCCACGTGCGGCGGCGAGACGAGCGACGTCGGCACGATGTTCCCCGGCCGCACCGATCCGTATCTGAAAGCCGCGCGTTGCATCGAGCTCGATTTCATTCCGCTCGACGGCCGCGCCGACAGCGGCCTGCTGACCGAACAGCAGGTCAACGCGCGCCTCTTCGCCTCGCTGGGAGGCCTGCTCGATACTACCGCCAGCTGGAGCGCAGGTGATGTGGAGACCGCCGTCAGCGCCGCGCTGCGCGTCGCCGGCGCACCTGCCACTACCGCGCCGCGTCCGACCTCGAGCCGCCGCGGCGATGTGCTGCGGTACCTCGCGGCCGTCTTTTCGCTCGATGCAAAAGCGCGCACGGTGACGCTGCCCGAAGATCGCAAGTACTACTTCCCCGAAACGAAGAATCCGGAGGATGTGCCGTATCTCGCCTCCGCCTTCCTCATCAAGTACGGCATCCAGCCGGCGCAGAACATCGACCGCATCGATCTCTCGCAGGCCATGCCGCGCGAAGAGCTCTACGCCATCCTCGGCGGCTGGCTGCGCGAGATGACGCTCGTGCAGGAGTCGAACGGCAAGATCTTCAAGCTCGATGGCCGCCGCGTGACGCTCAAGTCGGAAGGGAAGATCTCGTCGTTCACGCTTCCCGCCGGCATCCCGGTCTTCCGCCGCATCGGCGACCGCACCCAGGAGTACCGCAATCTTCCCGTCCTACTCGGTGACCGCGCCACGGTGTTGCTCAGCGAGCAGAAAGTGCCGGTCGGCATCATCGTGCAGGGCAACTACGACGGCGCGGCATTCGACCGCACGTCGAGCTTCTCGAACTGGACGCGCTCCTGGCGCGCGGACGAGCTGGTGCCCGTGATCAACAAACGCAATCCGATCCAGCAGCTGCTCGACATCAAGCCGCTCTCCGTCGATGCGTCGGAGCGCGTGCTGGAGCTGGAAGTGACGGCCGAAGGCGGCCGCAAATTCACGCTCAAAGGATTGCCGATCCGCTGGTCGCTCAATCTTCCCGACAATCTCTTCGTCTACGACAAGACCAAAGATCCGGACGGCGTCGAT
>DASSMK010000217.1:0-11923 GCA_035688915.1 Thermoanaerobaculia bacterium | reverse complement strand
CCGTTGAACGTCTTCATGTACGACTTCATGAACGTGAGGAACGCTTCGTCGCCGACCTGCTCGTGCAGTTTGGCGAGCAGCCACGGCCCCTTGCCGTACAGCAGGTAGACGTAATTGCGCTCCGTGTAGTCGTTCGGATTTTCGATGCGGCTCGCGAGCGGAATCGGTGCGAAGCTGGCTGACACTTTCGCATCGCCGCGCCAGTGCGCCACCAGCCGCTTGTAGACCGCGTCGCCCTGAAACTTCTTCAGAAAAAGCGCGGCCGAGTATTCGGCGAACGACTCCGTCAGCCACTGGTCTTCGAAGCCCCACGTGAATCCGCTGCTCCAGTACTGATGCGCAATCTCGTGCGCCACCCGCTCATTGATCCCCTCGGAAAACAGCTGGTCCGTGTAGGTCGCCAGCGGGGAGAACGCTTCGTTCGTGATGAAGACCATGCCGGCCGGCGCCTGCCCCCAGCCGTAGTCGTCGACCTGCACGACGGACAGCTCCTTCATCGGGAACGGTCCGAGAAAGTACTCGTAGTACTTCACCGTGGCGAACACGAGATCCTTCAGCTTCTTCATGCCGGCGTTGTTGCCATGCACGTACAGCGCGGTGCGCAGCGTCAGGCCGTCGCGCGTTTCCTGATCGATCTTGAATTTGCCCGCGGCCACGGCGAAGAAGTTGACCGGACGATCGATGCTCGTCTCGATCACGTTCATGCCGCCTTCGGTCTTGCGGCTCACTTCCACGCCGCCGCTGATCGGCACGTACGGCACTTTCGCGCGCGTGATGCCGTGCACGGTGTGGCGTTGTGCGCCGAGGGCGAATTGTGGATACCAATCGTCACGGAGCAGCCAATAGCTGCTGCCGTTCGGGCCGTAGAGGATGTCGCCCTGCAGCGTGAATTTGATCTGCTGCGGCTGGCCGGCCGCTGCGGCGCGCGGCAGCGAGACGATGATGTCGCTCGCGTTCTCCGCGACGGACAGCGCGGTGCCGTCGGCGAGCGTGGCGCTCTTCACGTGCAGCTCGCGCGGCTTCACTTCGCGATTGGCGTAGGTGAGCTGATCGATGTGCAGCCAGAATGCGCGCTGATTCGCCGTCGTGGGGACGATGGTCTCGTTCGCGACGATCGTCACGTTCTTCTCGTCGACCTGCGTCACGTCGTAATCGAGCGCCGTCATGATGGCCGGATAGGGAACGCGATCACGGCGGGTGCGGCCGAGGGAGATGTCCGAGATGGTGGCGGGATAGCGCTCCTGGCGGCGTGCGCGATCGTCGAAGTTGTAGGTGAAGAGACGGATCAGCGATTCGTGCTGCTCGATGGCAGGATCGTAGACGTACGTCCATTCGTCATCGCCGCGCAGCTCCGCGTAGACGCTCTTCGCGGCGGGTGCGTTGAGCAACTGCGTGATGAGGAACGCTTCGCGAAATCCGTTCTGGATGTTGTTGAAGACCGTGCGATTCGCGGCGAAGTCGCTTTCGATCGACGCGGCGTTCGCGCCGCTCGGTGCGGCGGCGCCGTCGAGCCAGAGCACTTCGCTCACTTTGCCTTTGACGACGAGGTTCGCGCCGCTCGTCGCGACTTCGGCTGCGGCGCGCGCGTTCTTCAGATTCGTGCGCAGCACCGGATGCTCAATCGGATCGTCGGCGGTGTATTCGAGCGTCCCGGCGCCTTTGTAGAACGTGCCGATCACGCGATCGCCCGCTTTCACTGGCGCGGCGGTGGCGGAGGCGAAGTTGACGCGCATCCGTCCGGACGTGAGCGCGACATTGCTCAGCGTGACGGCGGAGCCGGTGCTGAGCGAGCGGTAGTTGCGCGCGAGATCAGCAGCGTTGTCCGCGGCCGATGCGATGGAACAGACGAGGAGTAACGGAAGAAGCAGACGAAAAGGACGCAAGAGGTCTCCGGACGCGAAGTGGATTACGACCGGCGGCGACGCCGGATGCCGAGCGTAACCAGAACGCCGAGGAGTGCGATTCCGCTGATGGTGCGGCCTTGCACGAACGCGCGCGGCCAGTAGACGAACCGCACGTGATGTTTCCCGCGCGGGACGTACACGGAGAGGAAGGCGATGTTCGCGCGATGCGCGTGCACGCGGCGGCCGTCGACGTATGCGCGCCATCCTTGCCACGACGATTCCGACAGCACCACCCAGCCGTCGTTTTCCATCTCCGCGTCGGCTTCGTACTGATTCATCTTCGTGCGCCGTACGCTCACGCGTCCGGGGCCGTTGCCGCGTTCGTACGGCGGCTCGTTTGTCACGATCCAGGCGCGGCTCGCAAAGTCGGTCGCCGCGCGCATCTCTTCGAGCGTGATGCCGTAGTCGAGACCGGCCGTCACGCTGCTCGGGACGAATGCGCGCGGCAGCACGTTCGTATTCTCGAGCAGTACCGACTGGCCGTATGCGCTCACCTGCTTCCATCCCGGCGGCGGCGCGTAATCCTTTTTGGCCACCGCGAAGCGGACGTTCAGCATCGAGAGGATCGGCTTCGACAGATCGTCGACGCGGTTGAACCAGACGGTTTGCGGCTCGCACCACAGCGGATACGTGACGTAGTAGTGGCCGAGGGTCATCGCTTCGTAGCCGCGCACGTCATCGAGTCCGTAGAGCGCATTCGTGCCGGGGATCAGCGCGAACTGGTGGCCGACGACGCGGAACGGTTCCTTTACCGCACGCATGGGTTCGAACAGCGGCACCGGCGGATACGCGGCGCGCGCGGGGAACGAGCGCCAGATGCCCCCTTCGCTCGCCACGCGTTGCACGAGCAGCAACGCGAGCAACGCGGGAACGAGGATGCGCTGAGGCACTCGCGGCAAGAACAGAAGCGCCGCGAGCGGCAGCACGACCAGCTCCGCCGGAATCTTGTATTTGCCCCAGTCGACCGGACCGTTGGCGATGCCGAAGCGATGCGTGAGGACGTACGTGCCGATCGCGAGCAGCGCTGCCACGGCGAGAGTGATGAGCATCGCCGCACGGCGATCGTTGCGCTGCAGAATCGCATCGAGACCGATCGCGGCAAGCACGCAAAGGCAGAACGCCTGCGCGAATGCGAAACGCTCCTGCAAGGCGATGTCGAACAGCGGAAGCTTCTGGAAGATGCGCACGAGCGGCCCCCACTCCACGTGCGCCAGGAGTGCGAAGAGCGCCAGGCCGGCGAAGAACCACGTCTGCCGCGAACGCGCGCGAACCAGCGCGTACGCCGCCAGCGCCAGCACGATGCTGCCGACCACCGCCGTCTCTCCTTTGATGTCCTTCATTTCGGGAGACGTCCAGCTGCGGAGATGGAGGAAGGGGAAAAAGTCGCTGGCGATGCGAATCAGCACCGTCAGCGTCGGTGCGCTGCGCCAATCCGCGTGCGCGAAGATGAAATGCCGGTACTGATACTCCGAAGTCTGGGGAATCGCCTCGGCAATCGGCATCAGGTAAATCGCGCAAAGCAGCAGTGTGACCACGCCCGCCGAGACGGTCGTCACGAGCACTCGCGGCGTCGTGCGCAAGCGCGGGATCAGCTCGAACACGCCGTAGACCGCGCCGCAGAAAACGATGTGCAGCACCGATTCCGGATGGCCGGCCATGATCAGCAGCGTTAGTGACGCCGTCAGCAGCGCCCACGACGAAAAGCCCGGCGCGCGCACCGAGCGTCGTGTGGCGAAGAGGATGAGCGGCAGGAGCGCCCAGCAGAGGCCGAGGGGCCAGAGCACGTAGAGGACGATGGCGGTGGAGGACATCCAGGCCGCGGCGCCGAAAATCGCCGCCGCTTCGCTCAGCTCGAGCTCGCGCAGAAACACGAACGCGACCAGCGCCGCGAGGAAGAGCGTGATCGCGGCTGTGTACGTGAAGCTAATCGCCGCCGGCATCAGCAATGCGATGAGCGTGAAGGGGCTGTACGGCGCGGCCTGTGCGGAGGCGGCCAGGACGTCGCCGCAGAGAATGGTCGGATTCCAGAGCGGCCACTCGCCGCGCGCGAGCGTCTCGCGCAGCACGTGACGCCACGGAATCATTTGCGCGTAGATGTCGGTGACGACCGGATTGTGCGCGCCGCCGATCCCGTATTGCGCGGCGAGGTCGGAGAGTGGCGGATCGGCGTACGTGCGGTCGATGGGTGCGAAGACGCGATTGGCGATGAGCGCGTGGCCGGTGAAGACGAACGGCAGCAGAAAGAGGATCACCGCGGCGGCGCGGCTGAGCGGCACGAGCGCGCGATGGGCGAGCCACAACAGCGCCAGAGCCGTGAGCGTGTAAAGAAGGAGGGCCATCGCGCGGCCGGGACTTTACCACCCGCAAACGGCGCGCGTTTTGCCTCATCCGCAACCATGCGCCGGACGCTTTGCATCACGCTGCTCCTCGTTTCGCTGGCTTGTGCGCGCGAACAGCAGGACCTCTCGCAGGATTCGCCGCAACCGAACGCCTCGAACACCAACGCCAATCCCACCGCCGGCACCGCCGACAACACCCAGACCATGCAACCGGTCACGCCGGTCTCCACGGATCTGCCGTCGCAACGCGCCGGTGGCGCCGCCGTCGCCTCATCGGAAGTACAGCTGCAGGAGTACGACATCCGGATGGAAGACGTCCTGCCCGCCGGTCCGATCACGCTGCAGCTCGCCAACGCCGGCCACGAAGATCACGGCTTCATCATCGAAGGCAACGGCGTGCACGTGGAATCGCCGGTGCTCAAACGAGGCGACCGCACGTCGCTCGAGCTGAACCTGAAGCCGGGAACGTACGAGGTGTATTGCCCGGTGGATGGGCACAAGGGGAAGGGGATGAAGAGGACGATCACGGTGCCGCTGAGGTGAGGACGGCTCAGCAGCTCCGCTCGCTCACCAATATCCCATCCCCGCCCCAAACATCACCTCGTACACCTTCCTCGCCCAGCTCCGTTTCCCGAACTCCACGCGCTGGCCGTTCGCGTCCTGCGTCAGCCACTCTTTGATCGGCAGCGTGAAACCGGTCTTGCGGCGCGTGCGCACCGCTTGCGGCAACTGCGGACGCGGCGCGTTGGCGAGGATCTGCTTGCCGCGCTCTTTCCGCGTCACGAGTGCGGGCGCGAGCTTCTTCAAGAGATGCGCGTCGACGAGCGGGACGCGCACTTCCAGCGAATGCGCCATGCTCGCCCAATCCATGTCGCGCAGCAGTTGATTGCGGAGGTAGAGCGACGATTCGAGTGCGGCCACGCGCGCGTACGGATTGCCGGGATCGGGAGTGACGGTGCGCTCGACGAGGCCGTGGATGTCGAGGCGCTGCAAGCCTTCGCGCGCGATGTCGGCGCCGAGCACGGACGGCAATTCGTTCGCGAGAAAGCGGCCGCGCTTCACGAGATAGGCGCCCGCGTACGTCGCGCCGTAGCGCACGATCTCGCCCATCTTCGGGCTGATGTGGCGGCTGCGTTGCGCGAGCGCGTGGTTCAGCCGGTAGACGCCTTCGCCGAGGCCGGGGACGCGGGAGAGGACGCGGGTGAAGGGCATCCAGCGGGGGATGTCGCGGAAGGACGTGTAGCCGCCGAACAGCTCGTCGCCGCCGGTGCCCGACAGCGCCACCTTCAATCCGAAATCCGCCGCCGCCTTGCTGATGAAATAGCTGTTCAGACCATCGACGGTGGGCTGATCCATCGCCGCGAAAATGCGCGGCAGCTCCGCTTTGAATTCGGCGAGCGTGAGATCGCGAATGGTATGGCGCACGCCGTACTGGCGCGCCACTTCCGCCGCCAGCGGCGCTTCATCGTTGTCGCGGCCGCGATACTCCTCGAAGCGCAGCGTGAGCGTCTGCAGATCGCTCGCGCCACTCTCGCGCGCCAGCGCCACCACCGCGGTCGAGTCGATGCCGGCGGAGAGAAACGCGCCCACCGGCACGTCGGCCACCATGTGATAGCGCACCGATTCGAGCAGCGCGTCGTGCACCAGCTCCTGCCGTTGCGCTTCGGTGATGCGCACGTGCGCGTCGACCGCATCGCGCAGCGTCGCGGCGATCGAAAAATACTGCACCGGTTCGCTCATGCCGCGCTCGTCGACGAACGCATACGTGCCCGCGGGTAACGCGCGGATGCTGCGATACATCGTGAACGGCTCCGGCACCGTGCCGCGGAGAAAGAATCCGGCCGCTGCGGCGGGATCGAAGCGAGTGTCGACGTGACCGCCGGCGATGAGCGCCTTCACCTGCGATGCGATGCGGATCGTCGCTCCGTCGTCGGCGTAGTACAGCGGCTTGATGCCGTACGGATCGCGCGCGAGAAAGAGGCGCCGCTTCGCGCCGTCCCACAACGCGATGGAGAACATGCCGCGCAGCTCGTTGAGCATGCCCGGTCCTTGTTCGTCGTAAAGCGCGAGCAGCACTTCCGTATCCGAATGCGAAGTAAACGTGCGGCCCTTCGCTTCCAGCCGCGCGCGCAGCTCCTGATAGTTGTAAATCTCGCCGTTGAAGATGATCACGCTCGCGCCGCGCGTCATCGGCTGCGCGCCTGCGGGCGAGAGATCGATGATGGCCAGCCGGCGATGCGCGAGGCCGACGCGCGCATCGGGCGAGATCCACGCTTCCGCGGCATCGGGACCGCGCGAGCGCATGCATTCGCGCGATGCGATCAGCTCGTCGCGATCGATCGCCGGCGCGCTCGCGCCATACGCAAAAATCCCGTTGATGCCGCACATGCGCGGCGAGTATAGCGAGCGCACGCGCGGCGCCGCTCGTGACACAATCCGCGGCCATGCGCCGCACGCTCGCCGTCGCTCTGCTGATCGCCACGACAGTCTCCGCACAATCCGCCGCTCCCACCATCTTCGGGTTCGCCGATGCGTCGAAAGAACAGGCACTCGAATCGCGCTACGACGCGCAGCTCGATCGCGCCAATCTGCGCACGTGGATGCAGCGCCTCTCCGCGCGTCCGCATCACGTCGGCTCCGCGTACGGAAAAGAGAACGCCGAATTCATGGCGGGCCTCTTCCGCTCCTGGGGCTACGAGACGGAGCTCGCGCGCTACGACGTGATGTTCCCGACGCCGAAGACGCGCGTCCTCGAGCTGCTCGCGCCGGAAACGTACACCGCGAAACTCACCGAGCCGCCGGTGAAGGAAGACGCGGCCAGCCAGCTCGGCGACATGCTGCCGCCGTACAACGCGTACTCCATCGACGGCGACGTGACCGGCGAGTTGGTCTACGTGAATTACGGAGTGCCAGCCGATTACGAAGTGCTGGAGCGCAACGGCGTCGACGTGCGCGGCAAGATCGCCATCGCGCGCTACGGCCACTCCTGGCGCGGCATCAAGCCGAAGGTCGCGGCGGAGCATGGCGCCATCGGCTGCATCATCTACTCCGATCCGTCCGACGACGGCTACGCGCGCGGCGACGTTTATCCGAAAGGGCCGTACCGCAACGAGAACGGCGCGCAGCGCGGCTCGGTCGCGGACATGCCGGTCTATCCCGGCGATCCGACCACGCCCGGCGTCGGCTCCACGGCGAACGCAACGCATCTCGATCGCGCGAACGCGCAGACGATCACGAAGATCCCGGTACTGCCGATCTCATACGCCGACGCGCTGCCGCTCCTGCGCAATCTGCGCGGCCCCGTCGCTCCCCCCGAATGGCGTGGCGCTCTCCCCATCACCTACCGCCTCGGCTCTGGCCCCGCCAAAGTGCATTTGAAGCTGGCCTTCGATTGGAAGCTCACGCCGGCGTACGACGTGATCGCGCGGCTGCGCGGCAGCGATCGCGCGGACGAATGGATCGTGCGCGGCAATCATCACGATGCGTGGGTCCGCGGCGCGAGCGATCCGATCAGCGGTCTCGTGGCGATGCTCGAAGAAGCGCGCTCCATCGGCCTGCTCGCGAAGAGCGGCTGGACGCCGCGTCGCTCCATCGTGTTCGCCGCGTGGGACGCCGAAGAACCCGGCCTCCTCGGATCCACCGAATGGGTCGAGGATCACATGGCCGAGCTGCGCGAGCACGCCGCGATCTACATCAACTCCGATTCGAACGGACGCGGTTTCCTCGAAGCGGGCGGCTCGCACACGCTGGAGCGTTTCGTCAGCGAAGTGGCGCGCGACGTCACCGATCCCGAGCGCAACGTTTCGGTGCTGCAGCGCCTGCACGCGTTTGCGCTGACCGACGCGACTGCCGGCGAACGCAAAGAGCTGCGCGGCGAATCGAATCTGCGTCTCTACGCGCTCGGCTCCGGCTCCGATTACACGCCGTTCCTCCAGCACGCCGGCATCGCTTCGCTGAACATCGGCTACGGCGGTGAATCGGAAGGCGGTTCGTATCACTCGCTTTACGATTCGTTCGATCACTACACGCGTTTCATCGATCCGACGTTCGATTACGGCATCGTGCAGGCGAAGACCACCGGCCGCCTTGTGCTGCGCCTCGCCAACGCCGACGTGCTGCCGTTCGAGGCGCGCACGCTCGCCACGACCGTCGGCCGTTATGCGAAAGAAGTGATGGACCTCGCCGATTCGATGCGCGAGAAGACGGAAGACGAAAACGCGATGGCGCGCGAGAAGACGCTGGAGCTCGCGGCCGATCCCACCGAGCCGTTCGTCGCGCCGAAAGTGCGTGAAGCGGTGCCGTATCTCGATTTCGCGCCGCTGCAGAACGCCGTGCTGCAGCTGAATCGCGCGGCGAAGAACTTCGACGACGCCGCATCACCGGCAGGCGGCGCCGCGCTCGATCGCGCCATGATGAATCTCGAGCGCACGCTCACGCGCGAAGAAGGTTTGCCGCGCCGCCCCTGGTATCGCCATCACATCTACGCGCCGGGCTACTACACCGGCTACGGCGTGAAGACGCTGCCGGGCATTCGGGAAGCGATCGAACAGCGGGACTGGAAGGAAGCGAACGCGCAGATCGCGATTGCGGCGGGAGTGATCGAGCGGTACGCGAAAGCGCTGGATGCGGCGGTGGCGCGCTGACGGCGCGCTACTTCCGCGGCAGCATGTAGACGATCTCGCCCTTCTTGGACATGCCGAGGTCTTCGCGGGCGATGCGTTCGACGGCGTAGGAGGATTTCTTCACGCTCTCGATTTCGGCGCGCAGGCGGGCGTTTTCCGCTTCGCGGCGGTGGATGTCGCTGCGCAGCGCGGAGACGCGCGTGCGCGCATGCTGCAGCTCGGCGATGCCGCGATCGCTGAAGAAGAACGACACGAGAAACACGACCGTGAGTACGCTCGAGAGCAGAACCACTGCCTTGAACGTGACATGCGTCGCGCGACGCGAGTCGTGCATCGAGACTGCCGAGGGCATGGGGGTAGTGTCGGGGGAGGGGGCGTGGGTGTCAAGTCGCGGCTGCGCCGCTCCTTTTAGGCTCAAAGGCTCACAGGCTCACAGGCTCAAAGCATCACGGGCCCGCCGAGCGTCACGCATGCGCACTTGCCGGGCTTTCACTCATGGCATCTCCGCCAGCGTGGCGCTTGCGACGCCGTCGCTACTTTGAGCCTTTGAGCCTGTGAGCCTGTGAGCCTCGGTCGGGCGGAGGGCGCCGAATATAATGTCCCCGTGAGCCGTGACAAAGCCTCCAACCCGCTGACGGAGCGGTATGCGTCCGCCGAAATGTCGTATCTCTTTTCGGCGAACTACAAGTTCCGGACGTGGCGGCGGCTGTGGGTGGCGCTGGCGGAGGCGGAGCGCGAGCTTGGGCTGCCGATCACGGATGCGCAGATCGCCGAGTTGAAGGCGAATCTCGAGACGATCAACTTCGAAGATGCGGAGCGGCGCGAGCGCGAGGTACGGCACGATGTGATGTCGCACATCTACGCCTACGGCCTCCAAGCCCCCTCCGCCAAAGGCATCATCCACCTCGGCGCCACCTCCGCGTACGTCACCGACAACACGGACATCCTGCAGATGGCCGGAGGGGTGCGCATCATGCAGCGGCGCGTCGTCAATCTGCTCGCCAAGCTGCGGGAGTTTGCGTGGAAATGGCGCGGCACACCGTCGCTCGCGTTTACGCATTTCCAGCCGGCGCAGCTGACCACAGTCGGCAAGCGCGCGACGCTCTGGATGCACGACCTTCTGCTCGACTACCGCGAGCTCGAGTTCCGTCTCTCGCAGCTCGCGCTTCTCGGCGTCAAAGGCGCCACCGGTACGCAGGCTTCGTTCCTCAATCTCTTCGACGGAGACGAAGCGAAAGTGAATCGGCTCGAACAGCTGGTCGCCGAAAAAGTGGGCATGCCGCGCAGCTATCCGGTCTCCGGCCAGACGTACGCGCGCAAAGTCGATTCGCAGGTGGTGAACGCGCTCTCCGGTTTCGCGCAGACCGCGTCGAAGTTCGGCTACGACATGCGCCTGCTGCAGCATCTGCGCGAGGTGGAAGAGCCGTTCGAAGAAGAGCAGGTCGGTTCGTCCGCCATGGCGTACAAGCGCAACCCGATGCGCGCGGAGCGCATCGACGCACTGGCGCGGCATCTCATCGTCAACGCGCTCAATCCGGCGCTGACCGCCGCGACGCAATGGTTCGAGCGCACGCTCGACGACTCCGCGAATCGCCGCATCGCCATCCCCGAAGCGTTCCTCTGCGCCGACGCCATCGCGCTCATCTTCGACAACATGGCCGCAGGTCTCGTCGTGCACGAAGAAGTGATCGCGGCGAACGTGCGGCGCGAGCTGCCGTTCCTCATGACGGAAAATCTGATGATGGAAGGCGTGACGCGCGGCGGCGACCGGCAGGTGCTGCACGAACGCGTGCGTATTCATTCGCAGGCTGCGGCCGGCGCGATGAAAGGCGGCGCGCGCGAGAACGATCTGTTCGAGCGCATCGCCGCCGATCCGATTTTCAGTATCTCGCGCGATGAGATCGCGAACATCGCGCGGCCGGAGAATTACACCGGCCTCTCCAAACAACAGACCGAGCGCTTCCTCATCGAAGAGATCGATCCGATCCTCGCCGCGCATCAGGCGGATGTCTCGCAAGCGGCCACGGAGCTGCGCGTATGAAGCCGCGCATCGCCATCCTGGCGGTGCTGGTGGCCGTGGCCTACGGTTGCGCGTCGACGGGTCCGGTCAGTGTGCCGCCGACCGAGGCGATGCAGGGTGTGGCGAGCTGGTACGGGCAGGAGTTCGCGGGGCGGACGACGGCGAACGGCGAGATCTTCGATCCGCTGCTGCTCACCGCCGCGCATCGCACGCTGCCGTTCGGTACCGTCGTCGACGTCACGAACGCGAAGACGAAGCAAACCGTGCGCGTGCGCGTGAACGATCGTGGTCCGTACGTCGGCAATCGCGTGATCGATCTCTCCTACGCCGCGGCGCAGCAGATCGGCCTCATCGAGCCCGGCATCGGCAACGTCCAAATGAAAATCGTTCGCCTCGGCGCCGGCGAGCGTGAACCGCCCGCTCCGTTCGAAGCCACCGCGGCCGCAACGCCGAAGACCGCGACGCAAATCGCCGCGAGCGATGCGCCGGCGATCGAGTTCCCGATTCCTGCGACGCCTGCCACGAAAACCGTGGAAGCCGCGCCGCCGCCGGTCGAGCCGGTGGTGGTCGATCGCGTGGAAGTGCAGACGGTGCAGAACAACACGCCGACGCGGCGTCAGGTCTCCGCGGATGGCACGAAGATCGTGGACGTGCCGGTCGATGAAGAAGCGGGCGATGCGCCTGCAGTCGCGTCAGCGGTCGCTCTCGATGCGAAGACACACAGCACGATGACGACGACGCGCAGCGCGCCGCCGCCGGCGAAGCGCGAAGGGTTCGTGGTGCAGGTGGGCGCGTTTTCGGTGGAAGAGAACGCGAAGCTGCTCACGGAACGGCTGGCCAAAATCGGCCAGAGCGCGTGGATCGATCGCGAGGAGCTGTTCCGCGTCCGCATCGGACCGTTCGCTTCGAGAGACGAGGCGCTGGAGACGCGCACGAATCTCGAAGCGAACGGGATCTCGGCGATCGTGATGCGCGCGGAGTAAGGCACGTTGGAGCGGCGGGCGCCCTCGCCCGCCGAATCTCCGCGATCATGACACG
>DASSMK010000216.1:0-5097 GCA_035688915.1 Thermoanaerobaculia bacterium | reverse complement strand
GCCAGCGCGCTCGACTCGTGCAGGTACTGCTGCTGCGCGAGATCCCACAGAATCAAATTGAGATCGGCCGTCGGACTGGCGGAGTGATTGTTCGAAGCGGTGTTCTCCGTCTCCGCCGCTTTCTTCGCCAGCTCGTCCGACGCTTCGAGCGACAGGAAGTACGTCTCCGATCCCTTCGCGCCCTTCACCACCGCCGCGTTCATATGCACGGAGAGAAAGAGATCCGCGTGGTACTGATTGGCGATGGCGGTGCGCTGATCCAGCGAGACGAGCGAATCATCCTCACGCGTCAGCACCACACGCGCGCCTGTCTTCGCCGCCAGTGATGACGCGAGCTTGCGCGCCACGGCGAGCGTCACATCTTTCTCCATCACGCCGCCCGGTCCGATCGCGCCGACTT
The DNA here is from genome assembly GCA_035688915.1 of Thermoanaerobaculia bacterium. Classification (GTDB taxonomy): domain Bacteria; phylum Acidobacteriota; class Thermoanaerobaculia; order Gp7-AA8; family Gp7-AA8; genus DASSMK01. Next base: position 4,697 of record DASSMK010000216.1, on the reverse strand, counting down.
CCTTGCCGCCGTGACCGGGATCGATGACGATCGTGCGAATGCCCGGCAGCTCCGCCGGTTTCGATTCACGCAACTGCAGCGGAGCGCCCGGCGCCGGCGCAACGCCTTTGCGCAGATCGAGCACGATGCGCGGCGGATTCTCCAGCTTGTACGCATCACCCACAACGTCCGCCGCCGTCAGCTGAATGCGCAGATCCTGGCCGTTGAACGCCAGCTTCGCCACATAAGGATCCTCATAAGACTCCTCGGCAAACGGCGCCTGGATCGGCGTCCGGAAGTGCACCACATACGCCTGCGGCTCTTTGACGATGCCGTATTCGGCGGGCGCGCTGAGCGTCAGCACGATCTTCGAAATGCCCTGCACGTTCGCCAGCGACGACTGCACGGTGACGACATTCTGCGCGGCGGGTCGCACCGATAAAACGTGCGACGTCGCATCCCACGACACATCCTGCTGCGCCGTTTTGGAGAGGAAGCCCTGGAAGAACTGCCACGGCACGTACGGCTTGCCTTCGATCGTGATCGGCGGCACCGGCATCTCGATCAGATCGTCGCGCACGACGCCATAGCGGCTGTCCGGACCGAACGCGGCCACGGCATTGCCCATCGCCACTTTGAAGCCGTTCGAATCCGGCTCGAGCGTCGCGCCGAGTGCGGTGGCCACTTCGGTGGCGTTGACGTAGGTCTGGCCGGATTGCACGACGAACGTGAACGGCTTGTCGCCCGCGGCCGTGCGAAGGATCGCCTGGCCCGACGACTGCGCGAGAACGATCGAAGCGGCGGCGAGAACTCCGAGGAGAGTGAGAGAGAGGAAGCGCTTCATGGGTGCCGCGCGGATTATCGCACGCGCCATCCGATGGTACGCTCTGACCCATGGCCCGCCGTGCATTCTTCGCAGCACTCGTCGTCCTCGCCTTCGGCTGTCAGCAATCGGCCGATTCGCCGCATGCGTTGTCGCGCGATCCGATCAGCGTGCGCGGCTGGATCCACGACGTGGCCGGCGCGAAAATGGCGCAGACCGCGGAGATGGAGATCGCGCGCCGCACGGAGATCTTCACGCAGACTTCCGTCTGGGTGGAAGGCTCGCAATACGCGTCGGGCGGCGTCGCCGAGAACGGCGCGTTCATCATCCTCGACGTGCCGCCAATTCAATCGACGGTGGGATTCCAGGCGCCGGGCGCGGACAACGCGCGACTGGTTTTGCAGGACGTGCCGGGCAACTGCGACGTCTTCATCCCCGACGTCGTGCTCAAAGCCGGCGGCGCGACGGTCCTCGATCCCACAAAGATTCAGGTGCGCCTCCCCGCGAGCGTCGACAAGCGTCACGCGACGGGAAAATACGCCACGATCGCAGGCGTGAAAGTGCCGATCGTCGAAACGCCGCTGAACGAGATGGTGGATCGTCGCGATTACCCGAGCCCGGGCGGATTCCGGCCGGTGGCGGTGGTGAAGTGAACCGACCGGGGTAGGCTCATGGGCTCATAGGCTCATAGGCTCATAGCAGCGCGCGCAGCGCGAGCTTGCGAAGCATTCGCACAAGCCACAGGCGCGGCCTACCGAATTGCGCCGCGTGTGCTGCTGTGAGCCTATGAGCCTGTGAGCCTACGAACCGGCATCGCCGCTTCGCGGCTCCGCCGTGACGATCTCGCAGAACTTCTTCAAATCCACATTCCCGCCGGAGATCACGCACACCACCGGCCCTTCCACTTTCCCCTGCAGCGCAGCAGCGAGCGGCAGCGCGCCCGCGCCTTCGGAGATCACGCGCGCTTTCTCCGCCATCATGCGCATGGCGCGTTTCACTTCGTCGAGCGTGACCACGATCGAGCCGTCCACCGTTTCGCGCAAGCGCTCCCACATGCGCGGGAAGATGCTCTTGCCGCCCGCGCCGTCGACGAAGGAGTACTGCCATTCCGGGAACTCCTGCGGCGAGCCCGCCTCGAAGGACCGCGCGCCCGGCGCTGCCGTCTCCGGCTCCGCACCGAACACGCGTGTCTGCGGCGACAGCGCGCGCATCGCCGAGCCGATGCCTGCGATGAGACCGCCGCCGCCGATCGCGGCGAGCACCGTCTTCACATTCGGCAGATCTTCGAGGATCTCCAGCGCCACGGTCGCATTCCCCGCGACGAAATTGTGATCGTCGAAGGGATGCACGAACGTCCCTTCCACGCCCTCGAACTCGCGCGCTTCCATGGCGCGCCAGCAGGCGTCGAACGGCGCTTTGACCAGTCGCGCGCCGAGGGCTCGCATGCGGTCGATCTTCGTTTCGGCAGCGGTTTCGATCACCACCACACTGCACGGGACGCCCGCTTCGCGCGCCGCGTAGGCGACACCTTGTCCGGCATTGCCGGCGCTGATCGTCCAGACGCCTTTAGCGCGCTCTTCCGGCGACAGCAGCGCCACCGCATTCGCCGCGCCGCGCAGTTTGAATGCGTTGATCGGCTGCAGATTCTCGAGCTTCAGCCAGATCTCCGGAACGCCTTGCATCCCATGCAACAGCCGCACGAGCGGCGTGCGCGTGATGACGCCGCGAATCCGCTCGCGCGCGGCGCGGATCTCATCGATCGTGACGGGGCGGACAGGCGGTGCGGTCGGCATGCGGCGCATTGTAGTGGTGTCAGTGATTAGTGATTAGTGGTTGTGATTAGATGGGCGCGCTCGCGGCGAATGAGCCACTTGCCGCTCTAATCACTAATCACTAACCCCTAATCACTCCCAACCGGGCATGCTCCGCGCAACGCACCACCCTCATGAGTACTTACAACAATGAGGAACAATCCTACGAATCGCCAACGAAGCGGAACGTGAGCGATCCGGAGCGGTGGCTGTCGGTCGTCGCCGGCAGCGCGCTCGCGGTGTATGGCCTGAAGCGCCGCGACATCCCCGGCATCGTGGCGGGCGTGCTCGGCGGCGCGCTGGTGTGGCGCGGCGCGTCCGGCCACTGCATGGTGTACGGCTCGCTCGGCCTCACCACCGTCGACGATAGCGGCGATCAAGTCAGCGTTCCGTACGGCCGCGGCGTGCGCGTCGAAAAAGCAGTGACCATCAACGCTTCGCCCGAGCAGCTCTACTCGTTCTGGCGCAACTTCCAGAACCTCCCGCGCTTCATGCACAACCTCGAATCGGTGGAAGTGCACGACACCACGCACTCGCGCTGGACAGCACGCGGTCCCGCCGGCTCGAAGGTCTCGTGGGAAGCGGTCATCCACAACGAAGTGCCGAATGAGCTGATCGGCTGGCGCTCCGTCGACGGCTCGACGATCGACAACGCCGGCTCCGTCCACTTCACGCCCGCACCGGGCGGCCGCGGCACGCAGGTGAAAGTCGTGCTGCGCTACGACCCGCCCGCCGGCAAGCTCGGCGCCGCCGTCTCCAAGCTCCTCGGCGAAGACCCAGCCATGCAGGTGCAGGAAGATCTCCGCCGCCTGAAGATGCTGATCGAAACCGGCGAGCTGGCCACGAACGAAAGTCCGTCCGGGAGGGAATCGCGATGAAAGCTCTCTGCTGGTGGGGCAAGGAAGACGTTCGCGTCATCGATGTCCCCGAACCGAAAATCGTCAATCCGCACGACGCCATCGTGCGCGTGACGCTCACCGCCATCTGCGGCTCCGACCTCCATCTCTACGACGGCTACGTCCCCACCATGATGAAAGGCGACATCCTCGGCCACGAGTTCATGGGCGAAGTCGTCGAAACCGGCAGCGATGTGAAATCGCTCAAAGCCGGCGATCGCGTGATCGTGCCGTTCCCGATCTGCTGCGGCCGTTGCTGGTTCTGTGAAACGAAACAGTGGTCGCTCTGCGACAACAGCAATCCGAACGCGTGGATGCTCGAAGCGCTGAACGGCTACGGCGGCGCGGCGCTGTTCGGCTACTCGCATCTCTACGGCGGCTACGCGGGCGGTCAGGCGCAGTACGTGCGCGTGCCGTTCGCCGACGTTTCGCCGCTGAAGATTCCCGATCATTTGCCGGACGAGAAGGTGCTGTTCCTCACCGACATCTTCCCCACCGGCTACATGGCCGCGGAGAACTGCAACATCAAACCGGGCGACACGATCGCTGTGTGGGGCGCCGGCCCCGTCGGCCAGTTCGCAGCCGCCTCCGCCCGCCTCCTCGGCGCCGAACGCGTCATCGTCATCGACCGCTTCCCCGAGCGTTTGCGTCTCGCGCAAGAGCAGTGGAACGCCGAGGTGCTGAACTACGAGGATGTGGACGTGCTGGATACGCTGAAGGACATCACCGGCGGACGCGGTCCCGACGCGTGCATCGACGCGGTGGGGATGGAAGCACACGGCCACAATCCGCTCGCGGTCGCCGATCGGGTGAAGCAGGTCATGAAGCTCGCCTTCGATCGGCCGACCGTGCTGCGCCAGGCGCTGCAGGCCTGCCGCAAAGGCGGCGTGGTGTCGATTCCGGGCGTCTACGCGGGCATGCTCGACAAGGTGAATTTCGGCGCCGCGTTCGCGAAGGCGCTGACGCTGAAGATGGGGCAGACACACGTGAACAACTACACGCGCCCGCTGCTCGATCGCATCGACCGCGGCGAGATCGATCCGTCGGTGATCATCAGCCACCGCGTGGCGCTGGATGACGCCCCGGAGATGTACCGCACGTTCCGCGACAAGCAGGACGACTGCATCAAGGTGGTGATGAAGCCGGCGGCGTAATTCTCGCGAGTCTCGTTGGAGCGGCGGGCGCCCT
>DASSMK010000215.1:0-9024 GCA_035688915.1 Thermoanaerobaculia bacterium | reverse complement strand
AGATACACGCATTCCTCCATTTGGACCTGCGGGAGTGGCCGGATTTTTGGTCGCGCTCCCGAACGAATGTCAGATTGCGGCAGAGGATAGCGGCCGCGTCCGCGCCGTCTTGTGACGCAGATCGCATGCGCAAAAAATCGTTGCGTCGCGCGAGGCCGTGACGCGTTTCGCATGCGCCGCCACGAATCCTGCATAGGCCAAAGCGAGTCATGAATTGTCCGGCGTGCGGCGAGGATCGGTGGAGCGGCAGGCGCGTCTTGCCGTCGCTGCTCATTCGAGTTTGCGGCGGCTGCAGTCTCTTCACGAGCGACATCGAATCGTCGGACGCGACCAGCTACGCGCACTTTGATGCGGCGACGTATGACGCAGCGATCGGTGATTTGCGACGCAAGCAGACGCGCGATGTTTTGCAATTCGCGCGAGGTCATGTGCGCGGAGGGGAGTGGCTCGATGTCGGCTGCGGGCCGGGGTTCCTGCTTGCGGAAGCGGCGGCAGCAGGATTTCACGTTCGCGGCATTGAGCCGGATGCGAATGCCGTGACGCGCGCACGTTCGCTGGTCGGCGCGCATTGCATTCGCGAAGGAATGTTTGGCGATGCGGAAGAGCAGCCCGTCGATGTGCTCTCGACGCTGGACGTGCTGGAGCACATTGCGCCTGACGACGTACCGAATTTCGTCGCGACGATTCGGAGCAGCCTGCGCGCGGATGGCGCGTGGCTGATCAAGGTGCCGTCGGCGGAAGGGCTTTGCTTCCAGCTCGCGCACGCGTTGCGACTCTCGCGCGTGATCGAGCGGCTATGGCAGGTTGGCTACGCGTCGCCGCACAGGCTGTACTTCACGCGAGCCAGTCTTCAGCGATTGCTGGAGCGCCACGGTTTCCGCGTGCACGACTGGCGTCATGTGCAGGAGCTGCCATTGCGCAGCGCCATTCCGCGCCTCACGCTGGCGGGGACCGTCTCGCGAGCACGCGCCATCATGGCTTTGCCCGCGGTGGCGGCGATGAACGTGATCGATGCGATGCGCGGCAAGGCGGATTCGCTGCTCGTGCTCGCGCGGCCGAAGTAGCGATCGGCGCGCTAAGTCGCCGAGTCCTTCTTCTCCGCGACCGGCTCCCACAGCTCCACCTTGTTGCCGTCGGGATCCATGACCCACGCGAACTTGCCGTTCTCGTCCGAGTCGGGTCCGTTCACGATCTCCACGCCGTTCGCCTTCAACTGCGCGAGCAGCGCCGTCAGATCGTCGACGCGGTAATTGAGCATGAAGCTCGAAGTGCTGGGGCTGAACCACTTCGAATCGCGGTCCGCCACGTGCCACACGGTGATGCCGCCGTCGGAGCCCTGATCGTCGGGCCACTTCAAAATCGCGCCGCCCCACGGTTCGAACTGCAGGCCGAGGTTGTCGCGGTACCAGGCGGCGAGGCGCTTGTGGTCCGACGTCGACTTGAAGAAGACACCACCGATCCCGGTCACACGTGCCATCGCGATCTCCTCGTGCGTTGTTGTGACCTCGTTGTATGCGGCGCGCGGGAGGTTGTCAACGGCGGGTGGCGGGACGCGCGATGCGGCGCGGCAGTGCGGGGAGTGCAGCATGTCCGTCAAGATCGGCGGAGCGCGACCGCCATATTGCGGTTGCCGTGCGGCTGGTGGCGCATTGCTAAGCTGCGCGCGGCGGCGCCGCGCGACAGCTTCAGCACAGACTTAGGCGCCAGCTCCGCCGCTGGTCACCTTGCGGCCGCTCGTCACCTTCGGTGGGTGTTAGCCAGCGCCTTTGCGCTTTGCGACCGCCAGCAATTTTTCAAGATCGGCAATGTCCTTCTGGCGTCCCGAAACTTGCTTGTTCCGAACAAGCTCATTCCAGCCCAGGAGGTTCACTGGCTCGCCATCGAGGACTGTCTCAACACGGTTGCGCCAAGCGGACTCAAAATCGACGCCTGAGATAGTCGTCAGAATATCGATCCGATTCGGTGCCTGACCGAGCTGCACAACGCGTCCATTCGTCAGCAGGTCAGTTTCGGCGATGCCGATGCCCCCAAAGCCAAATGCATCGAGGACCCGGAGCACACGTCCTGCGTTTTCTTCAGTGGCTCGTACGAGGAAGTCGATGTCGCCGGTAAAGCGCGGGTGGCCATGAAACGCCACCGCGTGTCCACCCACGATGAGGTATTCAACTGCGTGAGAGTTCAGTAATCTGATGAACTCTTTCAAATCGGCTTGCAGCGTCGCCAAGAGAACTCCGATGCCGTTCAACGAGCTCGAGGAGCATATCGAGCCTCTCCTGAGGAGTCAGACTCGCGTAGAACGCGTCGTCAGCGCGATCTGCCTCTTCGAAGCTCTCGAATATCTGTACCGTTCGCTCCACGTCGCCGACTCTAACATGCGGCGGCAGTTGACACGACGCCGCACGTCCGTCTGTAGCTCGCGCTCGTAATCATGCGCGGCGTACCGATGCATCTGTTCGAACGTCGGCCCTCGCGGAACCGATCAGCCGGCGTGCCGGAGCGCCTGTTCGTTCCACCTCTCGACATTGACGCCGCGAATGAGGAGCCAGAGGCACAGCAGGATCTCGCCGACCGCCGACACGAGCAGCAGCGAGAACAGCCGGCGCGCGACGCCGGGCGCAAGAAAGTTGGCGAAGCTATTGGCCAGGTAACAGACACCCTGAAAGCTCAGGAGCGCGCCGATGATGCGCGGCATGAAGCGGGATCGGTAGATCAGCCAGCCGCGGACGACGCAAGTACAGCCAAAGAAGGTCAGGGCGATGGAGAAGCCCACCGCCTGCAGCGAGAGCGCCATGTACGCGCCGGCTTCCGCGCCGCGTTTCAAGAAAACGAGCGGCGCGTAATGCGCGAGCAGGCTCGCTGCCTCCACCGCGCTTCCCACCAGCGAGAAGAACACTACCGATAGCGCCAGGTGCCGGTTCACGATGACGAACAGCCGGTAGAGCAGCACGGCGAGGAACATGTTGCACAGCAGGGGAACGAGCTGCGCGGCGAAGCCGAGGCGGAAGAGCTGCTCGTGCGCGAGAATGTTGCGGCCCGTCGCGGCAGGGTCGTTCGCCACGATGAGCCGCTGCCGGACGAACAGCTCCGCGAAGACGCCACCGACGATGATGATCAGGTAGAGAAACCCGGCCAGCCGGGCAAAAACCTGCGGGCGGAAGTCGCGGTCGTTCATGCCGGCAGGATGCGCGTGGGATCGCTTGCGGAGGATATTCGTGCGATGAACGGCGGTTTTCGGGCGACCAAACGCGGGTAACCCGCGCCAGCTCGTTTCACTCCCTGCGTGAGGGACTTTCCACCCCTTCTGCGCGATCTCCAGTAACGAGAGTTACGAGGAGTTTCCTGCGCATGGTCAAACGGCTGGTGTTCGTCCTTTTGCTGTTCATTGCCCTTCCCACATTCGCCGCGAGCGCCGATCTTGCGGTGACCGGGTCTGATGCGCCCGACCCGGTGCGCCCCGGCGACACGATCACCTACACCTTCCAGGTCGCGAACAACGGGCCGGACGCCGCCACGAATGCGCAGGTGAACATCGGGTCGTTCGTCGGATCGCTGCAGTACGTCTCCTCGAGCGCGCCCGCGGGCTGGACCTGCCAATTCATCGGCAATCCGGTCATCTGTTCGAATCCGAGTTTCGCCGCGGGCGGCAACGCCACCATCACGGTCGTGACGCAGGCCAACTACGCCTCCAGCCTCCCGGACCAGACGGCCAGCGTCACCGCGAGCGTCATGTCGAACGTTACCGATCCGGTCAGCAACAACGACAGCGTGACCGTGACGACCACCGTCGACACGTACGACGTCGACCTGGCCATCACCATGACCGACGCTCCCGACCCGGTGCGCCCCGGCCAGAACCTCACGTACACGCATCAGGTGAGGAACGACGGCGTCGACACCGCGCACAACGTGCAGGTGTACGGCGGCAGCTTCATCGGCTGCATGACCTACGTCTCGTCCAACGCTCCCGCGGGCTGGACGTGCACGTACCTCGGCAACAACGTGGCGTGCACCACGCCCACGCTCGCGCCGGGCGCCTCCGCGACCATCACCATGACCGGCCGCGTCGACTGCGGTTCGGGCGGCGGCGACTTTTCCACGAGCAACAGCGTGATCGTGTCGTCCAACGATCACGAGGTCGATTCGTCTGACAACACTGCCTCCACCACCACCGCCATCGACGCGTACGAATCGGACGTGGCGGTCACCATCACCGACACGCCCGATCCGGTGCACTCCGGCGAGAACATCGTCTACACCGTCACCGCCACGAACAACGGACCGGAAGACGCGCCGAACGTGAACGTCGTGGCCGGCTCGTTCATCGGCGATCTCGAATTCGTTTCGGTCAACGCGCCGGCCGGCTGGACCTGCTCGTACATCGGCAATCCGGTCAGCTGCAGCACGGCCAATCTCGCCGTGGGCGCAACGGCCACCATCACCATGACCGGCCATGTCCTGCGCTCGCCGCAGGCCGCGGATTCGAGCTACACCGCGCCGGCCACGATCAACTCGCCGAACAAAGACGCGAACACCGCGAACAACAACGCCTCGACCACCACGCAGTTCGATTCGCCGCAGGCCGATCTGGTGGTGAACGCCACCGACTCGCCGGATCCCGTCGATCCCGGCGCGAACCTGACGTACACCGGCGCGCTGGTAAACAACGGCCCGGACGCGTCGCCGCATCCGCGCCTCGTCATTCCGCTCGACGGCAAACTGACCTTCGTCTCCATCAACGCGGCCGGCTTCACGTGCACGACGCCGGCGGTCGGCGCGAACGGCATCCTCGATTGCACGTCCACCGGCACGCTCGCCAGCGGCGGCAGCATGCCGTTCACGCTCGTGACGAAAGTGGCGTCGAACCTCAACACGCCCGGCACGATCAACCAGGGATTCGTGCCGAGCGGCGATTCGAACGACACCGACCCGACGAACACGGTCGTCGTCACGAATCACACCGGCACGCCCGCGCAGCCGCAGGCCGATCTGGCGGCAGGGAAGAGCACCGTCACCACGACCACCAGCCACGGCGCGAACGTGACGTACACGCTCGTGCTGACGAACAACGGTCCCGATGCGTCGACCAGCCCGTCGCTGACCGACGTGCTGCCGGCGTCGCTGCTGTTCCAATCGATCACCGAACCGGCGGGCTTCACCTGCACGAAGCCTGCGGTTGGCGCGAGCGGCACCATCACCTGCAGCGGCGCGACGCTCGCTGCCGGCACGAGCGCGACGTTCACGCTCGTGGCGAAGGTCGCCAACACCGCCAGCGGTTCGATCGCCAACACCGCGACCGTCGCGGATTCGACGCAGGATCCCGTGGCAAACAACGAAAGCGCGACAGCCACCATCACGATGGCGCAGGCTGATCTCACGATTTCGAAGACCACGACCGCGACGACCGCGGCGCAGGGCTCGAACGTCACGTACACGATCTCGATGACGAACAGCGGCCCGAACGCCGCTCCGAATGCGACGATGACCGATACGCTGCCGGCCACGCTGCTGTTCCAGTCCATCACGCAGCCGGGCGGCTTCACCTGCGCCACTCCGGCCGTGAATGCGACCGGCACCATCACCTGCACGAATGCGTCATTCGCCGTCGGCACCGCGACGTTCACACTCGTCGCGAAGGTCGCCAATGGCGCGACCGGCAACGTCTCGAACAGCGCGAGCGCGGGCAGCAGCGCTTCCGATCCGACGCCCGCGAACTCCTCGTCCGCCCCCGTCGTGCCGCTCGCCACTTCCGATCTGACGCTCTCCAAAACGACCGCGGCGACGGCGGCCACGCCGGGCTCGAACCTCACCTACACACTGACGCTCCACAACAACGGACCCGACGCCGCGACGAACACGGTGCTCACCGATACGCTGCCCGCTTCGCTCCTTTTCCAGTCCATCAGCGCGGTGGCCGGCTTCAGCTGCACGACGCCCGCGGTCGGCGCGAGCGGCACCATCACCTGCACGAACGCCAGCTTTGCTTCCGGCGCGACAGCCACGTTCACGCTCGTCGTGCAGGTTTCCCCCACGGCCACGGGCACGATCTCGAACACTGCGAGTGCGTCGAGTGCGATCGGCGATCCGACGCCGGCCACGTCGAGCTCCGCACCGGTTCCGGTGACCGGCACGGCCGATCTGTCGGTGACGAAGACCACCGCCGCGACGGCGGTCACGCCCGGCAGCAACATCACGTACACGGTGACGATGACGAACGCCGGTCCAAGCGCCGCGACCAACGCGGTGATGAGCGACGTGCTGCCTTCGTCGCTGCGCTTCCAGTCGATCACGCCCGCTTCCGGCTTCTCCTGCACCGCGCCGGCGGTCGGCGCGAGCGGCACCATCACGTGCACTAAGGCATCGTTCGCCGTGGGCAGTGGTGTGTTCACGATCGTGGCGCAGGTGGCCGCGAACGCGACCGGCACCGTCGCCAACACGGCCACGGTGAGCAGCGCCTCGGCCGATCCTGATTCCGGCGACACCAGCGCGGCGGCCACCACGCCCGTCACGCCGTCCGCCGATCTCTCCATCGCCAAGACCACCGGCGCCACGACCGCGGTGCCGGGCAACAACATCACCTACACGATCGTGCTGATGAACAGCGGCCCGAGCGCCGCCGCGAACGCCGTGGTGACGGACGTGCTGCCCGCGTCGCTCCGCTTCCAGTCCATCACGCCGGCATCCGGCTTCACTTGCACCACGCCCGCCGTTGGCGCGAGCGGCACCATCACCTGCACGAACGCGTCGTTCGCCGTCGGCAACGCCACGTTCACGGTCGTCGCGCAGGTCGCACCCGGCGCCACCGGCTCGATCGGCAACACGGCCAGCGTGGCCAGCGCCACCGGCGATCCGGACGCGGGCGACACGAGCTCCTCGACCAGCACGCCGGTCGGCGCCGCCGAAAGCGCAGTGCCGGTGCCGACGCTCTCCGAGTGGGCGCTCATCGCCTGCGCCGCGCTGCTCGGCATCGCCGCGATGCTGAAGATGCGATGAATGAGTCGGAGCGGCGGGCTTCGGTCCGCCGCTCCACATTCACCGTTTCGTCACGCAACTCCAAACGCAAATGGCCGTATCCCCCATGTTTGACTTCGTTCAAAGAGGGGAGACGTGCATGCGTTTTGGCCAATTGCGGGCATTGGTGGTCCTGGTGCTCCTGATTCCGGCGTCGCTCGTCGCGCAGACGCGCGAGCGCGAAACGATTCCGGATCAGTACAAGTGGAATCTCAAGGACATCTATCCATCGGATGAAGCGTGGCGCGCCGCGAAAGAGAAATTCGTGACGCAGCTCGCCGAGATCAAAAAGTACAAGGGAACGCTCGCGCAGTCGCCGGCGCAGATGCTCGCCGCGGCCGAAACGATCACGAACCTGAACAAAGAGTTCTCGCGCCTCTACGTCTACACGAGCATGAACTCCGACCAGGACACGCGGAACGCGACGTACCAGGCGCTGAAGCAGGAGATGGCGTCGCTCAGCGCGACCTTCTCCGCCGAAACGGCGTGGCTCGAACCGGAGATCCTGAAGATCGAGCCGGCCACGCTCGAATCGTTCCTCGCCAAAGAGCCGAAGCTCAAGCCGTACGAGTTCTACCTGCGCGACATCCAGCGCCGCCGCGCGCACACACTCTCGGAAGCGGAAGAGAAGATCATCGCCGACGCCGGCCTGATGTCGCCGGGCGCGGGCGAGGTCTACAACATCTTCACGAATGCCGATTTCCCGTACCCGACCGTGACGCTCTCCGACGGCACGACGCGCACGCTGAACTCCGCGACGTTCGCCGTCTCGCGCACGCTGCCGAATCGTGAAGACCGCAAAAAGGTCTTCGACGCCTTCTTCGGCGCTCTCGGCAAGTACCGCAACACCCTCGGCGCCACGATGAACGCGAACCTGCAGACCGACGTCTTCACCATTCGCGCGCGCAAATATCCGTCGACGCTCGACGCATCGCTCGACGCGAACAACATCCCCACCAGCGTCTACTCGAGCCTCGTCGAAGGGGTGAACAAGAACCTGCCCACGTTCCATCGCTACCTGAAGCTGCGGCAGCGGATGATGGGACTCGATCAGCTGCATTACTACGATCTCTACGCGCCGCTCGTTTCGAGCGTCGACCTGACGTACTCCGCCGACGAAGCGCGCAAGCACATCGTCGCCGCCCTCGCGCCCCTCGGCCCCGGCTACACCTCAGTCATCGAGCGCGCGTTCAACGATCGCTGGATCGATCTCTATCCGACGCCCGGCAAGCGCAGCGGCGCGTATTCGAACGGCGGCGCGTACGACGTGCATCCATTCATGCTGATCAACTACAACGGCCGCTACGACGACATGAGCACCGTCGCGCACGAGCTCGGCCACACGATGCAGAGCTACTTCTCGAACAAGACGCAGCCGTACATCACCTCCGGCTATCCGACTTTTGTCGCGGAAGTGGCGTCGACGTTCAATGAAGCGCTGCTCATCGATTACATGCTGAAGCAGATCAAGGATCCCGCCACGCGCCTGGCGCTGCTCGGCAATTACCTGGAAGGCATCAAGGGCACCGTCTTCCGCCAGACGCAATTCGCCGAATTCGAAAAAGCCATGCACGACATGGCCGAAAAGGGCGAGCCGATCACCGGCGAAGCGCTCGACAAGCTCTATCTCGACATCACGCGCAAGTATTACGGCCACGACAAGGGCGTCATGGTCGTGGACGACGTCGTCGCGCACGAGTGGGCGTACATCCCTCACTTCTACCGCACGTACTACGTCTATCAATACGCCACGTCGTTCACCGCCTCGGCCGCACTGTCCGAGAAGGTGTTGAACGGCACTGATAAGAAAGCGGCCACCGACAAGTACCTGGCGTTTCTCTCCGCTGGCGGCTCGAAGTATCCGATCGATCTGCTGAAAGACGCGGGCGTGGACATGACCACGACCGAGCCGCTCGATCTGACGATGCGCAAGATGAATCGCATCATGGATGAGATGGAAGCAACGCTCACCAAGATGGGCAAGTAAAACAAACACGTTGGAGCGGCGGGCGCCCT
>DASSMK010000214.1:0-7174 GCA_035688915.1 Thermoanaerobaculia bacterium | reverse complement strand
GCAGCATGCAGCCGATGACGAACGGATCCCACGTCCACCAGCGCAGCACGATGCCGGAGGTGAGATGCGCATGGCCGGTGTGAGCGAGCGTGAACATCAGTCGCACGGCCTCAGCACGAACATCGGAATGGTCTGGCCGATGATCACCAGCGCGAAGAAGATGCTGCCGAAGAATGCGCAGACAGCCATGAAGCGCGAACGCCCGATCCAGCGCGGCTCTTCGTCTTCACTGCCGCCGGAGCCGCCGTGACTGGTGAGCGGCGGCCACGCCATCCACGTCGTCCAGGAGAACCAGAGATTCACGCCCACCACGAGCAGCGCGATGAATGACACGAGCAGCAGGATCAGCCGGTTTTGCGCGGCGCAGGCCGTCATGTGCAGCGCGTAACTGACCTGCAGATGCGCGGCCCACGCGAGCGGGGAGACGAGCAGCAGGACCCACAGCCGCACCGTCGCGCGGTCGGGAACCAGATCGATTTTTGTTCTTTCATCCATGCGCCACCTCACGCCACGAAGCTGTTGCGCAGGAAGGTCGAATCGCCGAAGACGATCGCCCAGAGAATCACCCACGACACGACGACGAACCACCAGTAGATCGTGCCGAGGCGGACGTCCACCATGTGCTTCTTTTCGACGGGGCCGATGAAGAGCAGCGCCGTGATGACGATGTTCTCGCACAGCCCCGACACGAGATGCAGCGTGTGCACGAAGTAGATGCCCCACACCAGCGATCCATACGCGTGGCTGTTCCAGTTGTAGCCGATCATGCCGAGCTCGTAGGCGCGCGTCACCACCGCCACGCCGTTCAGAATCGTGGTGAGCAGCAGGCCGATCTGCACCGCGCGCAAGCGGCCGTCGAGCGCTTTGCGGAACGCGTAGTACGACGGCGGGATCGTCGCCAGCAGCGCGATGACAGTCGCGAACGTGATCCAGAGCGGCGGCTGCGCGGCGCCGGTGGGAGGCCATTCCGATTCGCTGGCGCGCAGGTAAAAGTACGACGCCACGAGCAGCGCGAACATCGTCCCCTCGATCGCGATCAGCAGCCAGACGCCCCACCAGAGCGGATCGCGATTGCCGAAGGCGAAGCTCGGCAAGCCGGAGACGTCGATCTCGCGCCGTTTCGGCGGCAGCGCGATGTCGCTCATGCGTTCACCTCGAACCTCAAGGCTGTTCCTCCAGCAGCTCTTTGTGCGGCGGCTTCGGCCAGAACCACGCCACCATCGCCAGCGCCACGAGCACGAAGCCGAGCGGCACGCCCCACGGCGTGAAGATCGCGGTGATGATGCCGATGGCGCTGCCGAGCGAGACGAGGAACGGCGAGATGGACGGCTGCGGCGTTTCGTACAGATGGTCGGGTTCCGCGTCCATCAGCTTCGTGACGAGGATCTCGCGCTTGTCGCTCGGCACGCCTACCACGACGGGCTGGTCGGGCGCGTTCGTCCACAATGGGTAGCGATCGCGCACCGTGGGCAGGTAGAGGAAGTTGTACGGCGGCGGCGGCGAAGCGGTGGCCCACTCCAGTGTCGCCGCACCCCACGGATTGTTGCCCGCCACGCGGCCGCTGGCGAGACTGAGCAGCGCGTTCGAAACGTACAACAGCACGCCGAGACCCATGACATACGCGCCGATGGTGGCCACGAAGTTCATCCCGCCCCAGCCGAGCGTGTCGAGATACGTGTACACGCGCCGCGGCATGCCGAGCAGGCCGAGGAGGTGCATGGGGAAGAAGGTGACGTTGAAGCCGATGAAGAGCAGCGCGAATGACGTCCAGCCGAGAGCGTCGTTCTGCAATCGTCCCGTGAATTTCGGGTACCACATGTAGAGCGCGCCGAGGAGCGGGAAGATGGCGCCGCCGATGAGAACGTAGTGAAGGTGCGCGACGACGAAGAAGGTGTCGTGCACCTGCAGATCGATCGGCACCGACGCGAGCATCACGCCCGTCAGCCCACCCATGATGAAGATGAACATGAAGCCAAAGACGTAGCCGACCGGCGGCTTGAACGAGATCTTGCCGTGCCACAACGTGGTAATCCACGCGAAGATCTGAAATGCGGTGGGGATGGTGATGAGAATGCTCGACGCGGTGAAGAAGCTCGCGCCGATCTGCGGCAATCCGGTCGCGAACATGTGGTGCACCCAGACGCCAAACCCGACGAAGCCAGTCGCGATCAGCGCGAGCACCATCCCGGTGTAGCCGAACACCGGCCGCTTGGCGTACGTGACGATGATCGTCGTCAGCATCGCCGTTCCCGGTATGAAAATGATGTAAACCTCGGGGTGCCCAAAGAACCAGAACAGGTGCTGCCACAAAATCGCGTCGCCACCTTCGGCAACGTTGAAGTAATGCGTGGCGACGAGGCGATCGGCGGCGAGCATCGAGCTGGCTACCATCACGCTCGGCATCGCGAAGATGATCATGAACGCGGTGACGAGCTGGCCCCAGACGAAGATCGGCATGCGGTTCAGCGACATGCCGGGCGCGCGATTCTTGAAGATCGTGGCGATCATGTTCACCGCGCCGGCGAGCGCCGACATCTCGGTGAACGTGATCATCTGTGCCCAGACGTCGACGCGTTTGCCCGGCGCGTATTCAGGACCGGAGAGCGGCACGTACGCGAACCAGCCGGTGTCGGGGCCGAAGTTCGAGAAGAGCGCCCAATAGAGCAGCAGGCCGCCGGTGAGATAGCTGAAGTAGGCGAAGACGTTGAGGCGCGGAAAGGCCATCTGGCGCGTGCCGATCATGAGCGGCACGAAGTAGAGGCCGATGCCTTCCATCACCGGCACCGCGAAGAGAAACATCATCGTGGAGCCGTGCGTCGTGAAGAGCTGGTTGTAGAGATCGGGACCGATGAACGTGTTGCCCGGTTTGGCGAGCTGCGTGCGCATCAGCAGCGCTTCGACGCCGCCGAGGGCGAAGAAGAAGAAGGCGGTGATGATGAAGCGGAGGCCAATGGTGGTGTGATGGTTGTCGGTCAGCCAGCCCCACAAACCGGTGGGCTTGTGCCAGGTGCGCGAGAGCTCGGCGTGCAGCAGTTCGTCGGTCACTTCAGGCTCTCCAGATAGACGACGAGTGCGTTCAACTCGTCAGGCGTGAGCGAATTCGGCGGCATCAGCACACCCGGCTTGATTCCGCCCGCGTCGGCGACCCAGCCGGCGAGATTGCCGCGCGTGTTCGAGATCACTCCGGCGGCGAGCGTGCGGCGGCTGCCGATGTGCGTGAGATCGGGACCGGTGCGCGCGCCGGCGGAGGTGCCTTTGATGGAGTGGCACATCGCGCAGCTGGTGTTCATGAAGATCTGCTGCCCCTTCTGCTCGTCGATCGAGACAGGGCTGCGCGAGGGCATGCGCTGCGCGGCGAGCCAGCCGTCGAATTTCTCCTTCGGCTCGGCGACAACGACCAATCCCATCATGGCGTGCTGCATGCCGCAGAACTCCGCGCACTGCGCGCGGTAGATGCCGGGCTTGTCGGCCTGGAACGCGATGGTCGATTCCTTCCCCGGGATCAGATCGCGTTTGCCGTTCAGGTTCGGGATCCAGAGCGAGTGGATGACGTCGCGCGAGGTGAGGTGTACGATCACGCGCTCGCCGACCGGCAGGTGCAGCTCGTTCGCGGTGAGCACGATCTGATCGGCCTGCGGTCCGTCGTACGAGACTTCCCACCACCATTGATGACCGATCACGCTGACGTGGCGTTCGGTGGGCTCGTAAATGTGCGAGAGCGCGCGGCCGGTGACGACGCTGGCGAAAAGAAGAATGAAGAGCGCGACGATTGTTACGCCGAGCGCGCCGCCGACCCATTTCGCGGAGCGGCGCGCGGTCTCGTCGGTCGCATCGGGCATGCGATTGCGACGGCCTCGGATGAGCGAGACGACGAAGAAGCCGAAGGTGAGAACGAAGACGACGCTCGCCACGATGGTGAAGACCGTCAGCAGCCACTTGATCTCCGCGGCGTATTTGCCGGCGGGATGGAGCGCAGACTGATAGGTCGCGGCGAGGAGCGGAATCACTTCTGCGCCTCCTTCGGCGTCTCTTCCTTCTTCGACTGCGGCGCGACGCGCGTGATCATGTGGTCATCGCGCGACGGTGCGGCGGGCGTCGGCGCCAGACCGGAGAGCGAGCGCACGTATGCGGCGATCTCCCAGATCTGATAGTCGGGAATCTTGCCGCCGAACGAAGGCATGCCGTTCGGGCGTCCTTCGACGATGGTGTCGTGAATGTTCTCGGGGTTGCTGCCGTAGATCCACTCCGAGTCCATCAGCGGAGGGCCGATGCCGCCGCCGCCGTGCGAATGGCAGCCGACGCAGTTGTATGAAGCGTAGAGCCGCTTGCCTTCCGAGAGGTCGTACGCGCGCTCTTCGGAGAGATTGCGCACGATGATGTCGGGCGAGGGCTGGCCGGGCTGCAGATCGCTGAGGCGCACGATGCCGCCGGTGCGCGCAGCGGCGGCAGGGGAGCGGCGCAATTCGCGCTGCTCGCGGCGGCAGCTCGCGACGAGCGCGAGCGAAAGGGCGAAGACGGCCAGTCTGCGTACGTTCACGGTCACAGTTCCTCATCCACCCGCGGCACGCCGTAGGTGGCCAGCAGGCGGTCGATCTCCGGTTTGCGGCGCTCGAGAATGTCGTCGAGCTCCTGGCGCAGCGCGGCGTCCTGGCGGCGCACGCCCATCGAGATGTCGAAGACGAACGGCAGGAAGGGGAGGTCGATCTCCGGCGAGACCGGCGTCAGCTCCAGCGGCACTTTCTGTTGTTTCGCCGCCCAGCCGGCGAGCGGCCCCCACACCACCGCCACATCGATTTCGCCGTTTGCCACGGCATCGACGATGCGCGCGGGCGGATTCGGTTGGCGGTAGTCACCGTAGACCGTGTAGCCGCGCACGTTGCGGATCACGCCGCGTTGCGCGAGCGCATGAGCGGGAGGCGCGTTCGCGCCGTCGTCGCCGATGATCTGCACGCCGATCTTCAAGCGCCGCAATTGCGGATCGTCGAACGAGGCGATGTTCAGGTGGCGGGCTTTGCGCGAGACGAAAACGTAGGTGGAGCGGTAGTAAGGGCGCGTGGTGGCAGCCATCTCCATCGCGCTCGGCAGTCCCATCACCACATCGCAATCGCCCGCTTTCAGCGTGTTGCGGATGAAGCCGCGGCGCTGCGCCCACCAGGTGTACTTCACCCTGGCGTGCAGATCGCGCGCGACGAGATGCGCCAGCTGATTCTCGAAGCCCTGCTCCTGTGCGTTGGAGAAGGGGAGGTTGTTCGGATCGGCGCACACGCGCAACACGCGGTGGTGCGACGCCGGTGCGGCTTGCGCCGATGTCACGTGCGGCGCGACGCGCTGACACGCGGCGACGACGAACAGCGAGAGTGCGAGCGCGGATCTCATGGCAGCGCGAACGTGTAGAGCACGCCCCCTTTGTTCGTGTAGTTGGGGAGATCGGTCATCGCGTTGACGAAGCCGAGAGCGGCGGTGCCTTCGCGGGGATCGAGCCCGCCGGCGACGATCGCACCCGCCCAGCCGCCGACGCCCGCGGCGATCGTCACGTACTGCTTGCCGTCGGGACCGCGGTAGGTAATCGGCTGGCCGATGATTCCGCTGCTGGTCTTGAACTGCCACAGCAGCGCGCCGCTCTTCGCATCGACGGCGCGGAACCAGCCGTCCATCGTGCCGTAGAACGCCACGTCGCCCGCCGTCACCAGCGCGCCGCTCCACACGGGGAAGTTTTCCTTGACCGCCCAGATCTTCTTGCGCTGCACCGGATCCCACGCCGCGAACTCGCCGCGATTGCCGCCCGGTCCCGGTTTCATCTTCACGTCCATGCCGACGTACGGCGTGCCTTCGATGTAATTGACCTTCGCTCCGATCTCGTCCATGCAGAGGTTCTGGTGCGGGAGGTAGATCAATCCGGTCTTCGGCGAGTAGGCGGACGGCTGCCAATCCTTCGCCCCCGGCGCGGCCGGGCAGATGTCGGTGGCGAGCTTCCCGGTGCCCGGCGCCTTGGCCGGATTCGGGATCATCTTTCCGTTCTGCAGATCGAAGCCGAGGGACGCCGTGATGTACGCGTAAGGATCCGCGGAGAGCACCTGGCCGGTGGCGCGGTCGACGACGTACATGTAGCCGTCGCGCTCCGGCCGCACCAGCACCTTGCGCGTCTTCCCCCCGATCGGCAGATCGAGCAGCAACTGTTCGTTGATGCCGTCGTAGTCGTGCACGTCGTGCGGCGACCATTGGTAGTACCAGATCGCTTCGCCGGTGTCGGGGCGTCGCGCGAAGATGCCGGCCGTCCACTTGTTGTCGCCGGGGCGCAGATCGGGATTCCACGGGCCGGGATTGGCGGTGCCGGCGTAGATCAGATCGAGCTCCGGATCGTACGAGATCCAGCCCCACATCGTGCCGCCGCCGGTCTTCCAGGCGTCCTTCGGCCAGGTGCTCATGCCGAGGTCCTTGCCGCGGTCGCGCGCGTAGAAAGGCTTGAAATTCGGGCCGATCAGCACGTCCTTGTCGGGTCCCGTCGCGTACGCGCGCCACACCAGTTTGCCGGTCTCGGAATCGAGCGCCGTCAGCCAGCCGCGCACGCCGAACTCGCCGCCGGAGTTGCCGACCAGCACTTTGTTCTTCACCACCAGCGGCGCCATCGTGATCGACTCGCCGTGGTTGATGTCGCCGAGCTGCGTAACCCAGATTTCCTTGCCCGTCTGCGCATCGACGGCGCACGTGCGGTTGTCGAGCGTGTTGAAAAAGATCTTGCCGTTCGCGTACGCGCAGCCGCGGTTGACGACGTCGCAACAGGCGACGCCCTGCGCTTCGTTCTCGAGGTTCTTCGCGCGGTACTTCCACTTCGGCGGGCCGGTGGGATTCTTCAGATCGATCGCGATCAGATCGTTGGGGAACGGCGTGACGTAATACATCGTGTCGCCGACCACCAGCGGTCCCGCTTCGTGCCCGCGATCGTGGCCGGTGGAGAGCGTCCACGCCACCTCCAGATTCTTCACGTTCGACGCGTTGATCTGGTCCAGTCCCGAATAGCGCGTCGATGCGTAATTCTTGGCGGGCATCACCCACTGCCCGTCGTCCGTGGCGAGCTTCGCCAGATCGGTTTTCGGCGGCTCGTTCTTTTTGCAGGCGGCGATGAGAAGGAGCGCAACTGCGGCCCATCGCGCCACACGTTGGAGCGGCGGGCGCC
>DASSMK010000213.1:0-37732 GCA_035688915.1 Thermoanaerobaculia bacterium | reverse complement strand
CACGAACGCACAGGAAGGCTTTGCGCTGATTCGCGCGCTCGCCAAACGCCGCGGCGTGCAACTCGATGCGGAGCACTTCGCCGCGATCGAGCCGCTCGTCCCGAAACTCCTCACGCCCGGCGCTGCGGAAGCGATCGCGGTGAAGCTCTATCGCAGCGTTCGCGCGGAACAGCGCACGCCTGCCGACGCGCTGCGCGACACGCTGGACGGTTATCAGAATCCGGTGCCGCTCGACGTGATGGAGTTCCAGATCGCGCTCGCCGCGCGCGAAGCGAGCGATGGTGACTTCGTGCCGGAAGTGTTCCGCCATTTACGGTGACCGCTGCCTTACAATCTGCCGCGATGTCACTCCTTCAACAGCGCAAAGGCCCTCCCGGTCCCATTCCCCGTCTCGAAGGCAAAGAGCTGCTGCATGGTCCCGATCCTTCGATCGAAAAAGTGAAGGGTGTGATGTTCGGCGGGAGGAAACAGTTCCTCACCGACACGCTCGGCGAAGCGGGCTTCAACGAGTTGATGGAGAAGCTCTCGCCACGCACGCGCAGTTACGTGAAGACGCCGCTCGCTTCGAGCTGGTGCGAATTCGAATCGCTCGTGGAGCTCGATCGCACCACGTACGAAACGCTGAAGACGAAGCAGCCGAACGTGCTCGCGCTGATCGGCGCCGCGTCCGCGGAGCTCGGCATCGGCCGCGTCTACCGCTCGCTCGATTCCGAGCAGCTCACCACGTTCCTCGAAAACAACGCCATGTTTCACAACCAGTATCAAAAGTTCGGCAGCGTGAAGTTCGAGAAGACGCCGAACGGCGGCCGGATGATCTACATGAACTATCCGGTCTACAGCCCCATCTTCTGCGCGAGCGCAGTCGGCTACTTTCTGGAGTCGATCCTGCGCCACGGCGGCACCGAGCCAAACGTCGTCGAGACGCGGTGCCAGTGCATGGGCGAGAAGAACTGCGTGTATGAGATGACGTGGCGGTAAGCGCGCGCGCTGGCGCGCGCGCTTGAGTGATTAGTGGTTAGCGGTTAGTGAGTAGAGGCGCTGCGCAACTTGCTCGATCACGCAAGTGGTTCACCCCAACGCCGTCGCCCCGCGCAACCTGGCGCCCTTGCCAACTAATCACTAATCACTAACCACTAATCACTGACCACGCAACTGCTCGATCACGCAATGGTTCACCGCGCCAACGCCGTCGCCTTGCGCAACCTGGCGCCCTTGCAAAACGTCGGTTTGACTAAGCTGCAGCGCCGGGGCCTGCGTGCCGAAGCCGCGCGGCGCGACGGCTGCCACGTTCGCGCCGCGGAACCGCGGCGCGAGAAGATGTCAGGCGGCGTGTCGCCGTCCAAATTGGTGCTGCACCAGGGGCTTCAGCCCCGGACCGAAGCCGGGCGCTGTCAGCTTCAGTCAAAAGTTGGGCAGCCGCAACGCGCGAGTTCTGGCTAGAGTCGTTCCGCTCCCGGAAGCTTGCTGAGACGCTTGTCGAACGTCCCTAGCGGCAGATGACCTGCTTTACGGGCTAATTCCAGGAGGAGACAGTCTGTGAACCCTAACGTGGGTATGGCGCGATAGTGTTCTAACGCAACCGCCACCGTATCTGCGTCCTGCAGAGACAGATGCTCATGAACGAGCAACATCTCTATGACTGTGGCGATGTCGCTGTGTTGAAGGCCATAAACTGACTCGAGTACCCACGACGTCTCCGCCAAAGCCAACGTTGATACCCATGCGCCTTTCGCGATGAAAGCTTCCGCGACGGCAACCTGTCTCTGATCGTCACGCGTGATGAGTCGCACCAGGATGTTTGTGTCAACCGCGCGCATGCTTCTTCCTGATGTACGCGGCGACACCTTGCTTCAATTCATCAGCCGTGCGAGGGACGGGTGGTCTGGTGAAAACCGCTCGATGTATGTCTTCCGATGAATAGCGAGTCGCGCGCCGGACGACCACGCGATCACCTTCGTCTTCCCATTCCAGTACGGAGCCAGGGCCGACGCCCAATTTTCTGCGGACTTCGGCGGGTACGGAGATTTGACCCTGTGCGGTGATCTTCGAGTGAGGCCGTGACATGACGGCATATTACCACGGTACTAGCGCGGCAAGAATGTCGCTGAGACGCGGGTTCTTCGGTCGCCCAACTAATCACTAATCACTAATCACTCAATCCACCGGCACCACTCTCGGCTCGTCGCTCCCCGCCAGCAGCGGTGTCTGCGCCGCGCCGCTCACTTCGCCCGCGCGGCGCGTGAGCATCCGCTCCAGCAGCGCCACGCGCGCAATCAGCTCGGCCTGCCCGCGCAGCAACGCTTCGATCTCCATCTCCGCCTTCAGGTTCACCTGGTAGTCGTTCTCGGCGAGGAGCTTGTCTTTCGAGGCCTGCCGGTTCTGGCTCATCATGATGATCGGCGCCTGCAGCGCGGCCAGCGTGGAGAGGCAGAGGTTGAGCAGGATGAACGGATACGGATCGAAGCCCGCGAAGCGCATGGCGTTGACCGACATCCAGATCAACATGATGCCGCCGAAGAGGAAGATGAACGGCCACGAGCCGCCGAACGCCGCCACGCGATCCGCCACACGCTGACCGAACGTCAGCTTGTCTTCCGCCTCTTCGAGCACGTTGCGCGAGACCTGCCGCGACATGAGCTCGTTCGTCTGCCGCAAACGCTCGCTCATTTCCGCGATGATCCGCAGCGACGCCGCCGGATTCTTGTTCACGAAATCGACGAGATCCTTGCGATCGAGACGGATCAGGCGCGAAGGCTTCGCCGCCAGCGCAGTCGCCGAGCGCGGCGCGCCGTCGAACAGCGAGAGCTCGCCGAAATACTGGCCCGGAAACAGCGACGCCAGCGTGACCTTCGCTTTCCCCTGCCCATATGAAATGTCGACGCCGCCGCTGACCACGATGAACAGCGCGGAGCCTTCGTCGCCCTGCTCGAAGATCACGTCGCCGGCGTTGTAATCGATCTCCTCGAGCCGTTTGCTGAGCGCGGCCAGATCGTCCTGCGTGAGCGATTCGAAGAGCGGAATGTTGGCGAGCAACTCCTCGTGTGACACGTGCGCGCGAGCATCATCCATGGGCGTAAGGATGCAACACAGAAGGGCCGGATTGCACGTGCTATGCTCCGGCTTCATTAACTCCTGCCCCAAGGGAAGTCCGTTGACCGACCAGAAGAAGACGATCGAAGCCGCGATGCCGCTCGACGAGCGGAGCGTGGCGCGTAAATACGGGCTTCGCGAGCTGCGCTATCCGGACCGCGAAGAAATCAAAACGATGCTGTCGTTCCTCGACGGCACGATCGCCACCGGCCGCTGCGGCCCCATCCCCAACACCGCGACGCTCGTGCTGCTCGAGTATCTGCAGGGCACACTGAACCGCCAGCACATCACCAAAGGCCCGCGCATGTCGCAGGAGGAGTACGACATCCTCCAGGCCCCCTACTACCTCGGCGCCCGCATCCTCAGCAAACTCTCGCGCGCGAAGCAGGACGAGACGAAGGGAAAGCTCTACCAGATCACCTACCTCTCCCTGAACCACTTCATCGATCTCCTGCGCAGCCTTCTCGATCCCGGCTGCTACTGGCTGCGCCTCAAAGCCGTGCCTTCGGGCGTGACGGAGGCGATGCAGGCGCTGCGGGAGTTCCTGGCGGCGTATCCGGAGCAGCGGAGTAAAGGGAGGACGTAGTTGACAGTGGTCAGTGGCCAGTGGACAGTTGGGCCTCCGGCGACTGGCCACCTTCGGCGCCCTAACTGACCACTGACCACTGGCCACTGACCACTGCATGAAAGCCTACGACCGCGCCTATTTCGACAAGTGGTATCGCAACCGGCGGACGCGCGTCAGCACGGCGGCCGAGGTGCGGCGCAAGGTGACGATGGCCGTGACGATGGCCGAGTACTTCATGCAGCGCACCATCCGCACGGTGCTCGATGTCGGCTGCGGTGAAGGCGCGTGGCTGCCGCATCTGAAAGCGATCCGTCCGCGCGTTTCGTATCGCGGCTTCGACGCATCGGAGTACGTGGTCGAGCGCTTTGGCGAATCGCGCAACATTCAGCTCGCCGCGTTCGGCGATCTGCCGCGACTGCGCCTCGATGGCTACGATCTCGTGGTCTGCTCCGACGTGCTGCACTACGTTCCTGATGACGAGCTGCGCGCCGGCATCCGCTCGCTCGCTCAAGCCACGGAAGGCGTCGCGTATTTAGAAGTGCTCACCGCCGAAGACGACATCGTCGGCGATCTTCAGGGACTCATCCGCCGCCCCGCCAAGTGGTACCGCGACACGTTCCGCAAAGCCGGCCTGACGAGCGTCGGACCGTACTGCTGGCTCTCGCCGTCGCTGGGCGATTTCGTCGCTGAGCTCGAGCGGCGCTGACGCGGTTCGCCGGGCACTGCCCTTGCTCAACGAGCCCGCGGAGGAACTGTTTTTATGGCCACTTCTTCATCATCATCTTCGCGCCCGCGCAAGAGCTCGGGCGGCGGCAGCAGCAGTACCGGGAGCAGCGGGAGCAGCAGCTCGGGCGGCAGCAGCACCGGCACCGCGCTCCGCGATCTCGCCGCGTCGGCGCTCACCACCGACACCATCCTCGACCTGATCGACAAACTCGGCGTCAAAGACATCGTCGTCAGCCGCATCCGCACGCGCCTCGAAGAGGTGAACGTCGACGACATCATCGATGAAGCGATCGACTACGTGCGCCGCCATCCGGAAGTCATCGTCATCACGCTCGGCACGATCACCATCGCCTCGGCGCTGGTCGTCTTTCTCGAGTCGCGCCGCGATTACGAATACGTCTACGAGATGGAAGACGAAGAATTCGACGACGACCACGACGAAACGAACGTGCAGCCGATCAAGTCGTCCGGCTCGCGCAGCAGCAGCAGCAAGTCCTCTTCCTCGAAGAGCGGCTCGCGCTCCTCGCGCTGAGCGTTGGAGCGGCGGGGCCTGCCCCGCCGATTCCTGACGAAGAGCCGGCGGGGCAAGCCCCCGCCGCTCCACTCCCCTCCCCACCTCTCCCACCCCAAAAGGTAGCCGCCCACCCTATCCTTCCGCGAGCGCCGGGCTACCCCTAAGAGGTTCGTCCTGAATGGCTTACCTGACGAGAATTCACATCGTCGGCTGGTGATGAACACCAGACGCCACGACGGAGGAAACAATGAAAACTCTCAGGATTCTCGCAGTTCTCTTGACGCTCGCCGGCCTCACCGCCACTGCTCACGCGCAGGTGAAGGTCTCTGAAACCGACAACACGAAGCTCTACATCACTCTCAATACCGTCGGCACCGCGCAGGCGCTGACTCAGAAAAACGTTTACGACGCCAAGGGCGCCAAGGCCGGCGAGCTCTCGCCCGGTTTCCAGACCGCTTTCGGCGACCTCGGCTTCCTCGGCAAGTTCGGCAAGAACGAAGAAGTCGAAATGTACTTCGACCTCTACATGGCCAGCCGCAACCACCCCTCCACGACCTACGGCAACCAGGGCTACCTGCTCCTGCACGGCATCCCCGAAAACCTCGGCAGCCCGACGCTGCTGAAAAAAGTCTTCGAGAAGATCGACATCAAAGCCGGCGCCTATCTCATCGACTTCGGCGACCAGGGCTTCCACCGCTCCAACAACGCCATCGCGCAGAACAACCCGCTGGTCGGCAACTTCGTGATCGATCCGAACTTCGTCTCCGTCGGCGCGCAGGTGCAGAGCAAGCCCACCGGCAAACTGCAGTGGCTCGTCGGTCTCAGCAACGGCACGAACACCGAAGACTTCCAAGCCGGCCGCGGCGTCGCGCTGAACGCGAAAGTCGCGTACTACCCGGTCGACGCCATCCGCCTCTCCACTTCGTTCTATCGCGTGAACCATGACGGCACGCCCGCCGGCACCGGCAGCCGCGCCACGCTCTTCTCGGGCAATCGCAGCGGCGAACGTTACGGCGCCGTTCTCGGCGGCGGCCAGGCACCCGGCGGCGTGCTCCCGAACATCAGCAAGGACGTGAAGGCCGGCCAGTTCGACTTCACCTTCGATCAGAAGGGCAACCCCGTGAAGCTCTACGGCCACTACGGTCTCGCGGTCGACTCCGATCTCAACGGCAACGCCGCCGGCGCGCCGCAAGAGAAGTGGGCCTACTACTCTGCCGACGCGGTCTACCAGTTCACCTCGAACCTCTACGCCGCCGCGCGCTACAGCGCCGCTGACGCGAAGAAGATCAACGATGTCGCCTCGGACGGCCGCGTGAGCCGCATCCAGGTCGGCGGCGGCCTCTGGCTGACGCGGAACATCCTGGCCAAGGTCGAGTACGTGCAGCAAAAGTACAACGGCTTCGCCAGCACCGACATCCTGAACAACGGCATCCAAGCGTGGCGCGACCCCGAGTTCAGCGGTGTGGTCTCGGAAGTGAGCTTCAGCTTCTAACCCTCGCAACGACCACACGCGCGGCGCTGCCGGACAAGGCAGCGCCGCATCGCTGATACGGAGATCCAGCCATGAAACGCACAATCCTCACCGTCACCGCCGCCCTCGTCTTCTTGGCCGGCGTCGCTTTCGCCGAGCGCTTCATTCCGGCTAAAGGCACCGCCAGCAGCGTGAAGATCGAAGGCACATCCACGCTGCACGACTGGACGATGGAAGGGACGACCATCAACGGCCAGATCACCTCACCCTCGCCCGAGAAATGGAACGGCGCCGCGAACGGCGTCGTGACGATTCCGGTGACGTCGATCAAATCCGAGCACGCCAAGATGGACAAGCTGATGGCCGAGTCGCTCAAGGCCGCGCAGCATCCGGAGATCCGCTTCGAGCTGACGCAAGCCGCGCCGGCGCAAGCCACCGCCGACTCGTTCGTGATGAAGACCGCCGGCAAGCTGACCATCGCCGGCGTCACTCGCGACATCACGCTCGAAGTGAAAGGCACGCGCAACGCCGACGGCCGCTACACGCTGGTGGGCTCCGCGCCGATCCGCATGAGCGACTACGGCATCAAGCCGCCCACCGCAATGATGAACACCATCCGCACCGGCAACGACGTGAAGGTCACGTTCCGCTGGGTCGTCGACAAGACGAACTGATTTCCACGAACCACGATTCACGAAACGCGAGACGGCGCCATGATCGGCAAACTCCTCCCCCTCCTCCTTGTGGCGCTCATGGCGCCGTCGGCGCGCGGCGAAGAGACCACGCGTCTCTTCGCCGGTGCGCCGAGCCGGCTGGTGCTGGAGGGCTCTTCGAATCTCGCTCCGTGGCACTGCAGCGGGACGACGCTCGACGGGACGATGCAGGTGGCCGCTCCGCTCGCGCAGATCAACTCCGTGATCGACCGCATCGAAGACGGCAACATCGGCGTCTTCATGAACAACCCCGCGGCCGGCCGTTTCCCGCAGCCGACGTTCCAACTGAAAATCCCCGTCACCACGCTGCGCTGCGGAAACCGGCAGATGGAGAAGGACATGTACCGCGCGCTGCGCGCCGATGACTTCCCCTCCATCGAGTTCCGCTTCACGCAGCTCGCCGGCGCCATCGATCACGACATCGACGCCGGCCTCTATCGCACGCGCATCAACGGCGTGCTCGCACTGGCCGGCGCCACGCGCAACATCGCCGTGGCCGTCGAAGCGCAACGCCTCGCGCCGAACCGCTTCCGCCTCCGCGCGCGCTTGCCGCTGCGCATGACCGACTTCCGCATCACGCCGCCGACTGCGCTCTTCGGCATGGTCAAAGCGAAAGACGATCTGTACGTCAGCTTCGATCTCGTGCTGCAGACCGTCGTCCCCAGGGAGGCGAAATGATGCGCGCCGCGTCGTCCCTCTCCGCCCCTCCTCCCCTCCGCGGCTATAGTGCACACTACGCACTGCCCGTCGCGGGCTTCGACCTTCTGATGACGCTGCGCCGCCTGAAACTGATCGGCATCCTGACGCCGGTCGCCGCCGTGGTTCTGCTCGAGATCGCGCGCGCCGCGCTCATCGGCTCGCTGGGATGGCGCCAGCGGCTGCTCCTCGATTCGATCGCGCTCGGCGCGATCCTCGGTTTCTCGCTGATCATCTTCCGCTTCGTCGATCAGATGCAGAACCGGCTGAAGCGCCAGAACAGCGAGCTGCTCGCGCTGCATGCGGCCGGTCTCGACGTCGCCTCAGAGCTTTCGCTGGACGTGGTGCTGAAAAAAGTGGTCGAGCAGGCCAAGAGCCTGGTCGGCGCGAAATACGGCGCGCTCTCCGTCGTCGCCAAAGACGGCCACATCCTGTCGTTCATCACTACCGGCATCAGCACCGAAGAGCGCGCCGCCATCGGTCCGCCGCCGGTCGGTCACGGCCTTCTCGGCGTCGTGCTCCACGAAGGCCAGCACCTCCGCCTCGAGGATCTGACTCGCCATCCGATGTCGCACGGCTTTCCCGCGAATCATCCGCCGATGCATTCGCTTCTCGCCGTTCCCATCCCCTGCAAAGGTCCCTTCCTCGGCAATCTCTATCTCACCGAAAAGCAGAACGCCGCGCAGTTCAGCCCCGCGGATCAGGAAACGCTGGAGCGCTTCGCGGTGCAGGCGGCCATCGCCATCGACAACGCGCATCTGCACGAACAGGCCGCTGATCTCGCCGTCGCGCAGGAACGCCTGCGCATCGCGCACGAGATGCACGACGGTCTGGCGCAAGTTCTCGGCTACGTGAACACGAAAGTGCAAGCCGCCGAGATGTACCTGAAACGCGAGAAGACGGAAGAAGCGGGAACGCAGCTGCGCGAGCTCGGCACCGCCGCGCGCCAGGCCTACGTCGACGTGCGCGAGTCGATCATCGGCCTGCGCTCGCTGCCCGGTCCGCGCGCGCAGCTCCAGCAACTGCTCGAGGAGTACCTGCAGCGCTGGCAGGAGATGAGCGGTATCTCCACATCGCTCTCCGTCGACGCCGAGCTGCATCTCCGCCCCGCCATCGAACTGCAGCTCGTGCGCATCGTGCAGGAGTCGCTCACCAACATCCGCAAGCACGCGCGCAGCCCGCACGCGCGCGTCGAGATCCGTCGCCGCGACGACAAAGTGGTCGCCACGATCCGCGATGACGGCGTCGGCTTCAACGTCGACACCCGCGCGCGCGGCGAGTTCCCGCAATTCGGCTTGACCACCATGCGCGAGCGCGCGGAAAGCATCGGCGCGACGCTCGCGATCGAAAGCAAGCCCGGCCAGGGAACGACGGTGCACTTCGAGCTGCCGCTCACGGACGAAGTCGTGGAGTAACTGTCGCTATACTTTCGCGCCGTGCGGATTCTCATCGCGGATGATCACGCCCTCTTTCGTGACGGGCTGCGCAGCCTGCTCATGGCGCAGGGCCACGAGGTCGTGGGCGAAGCGAAGAACGGGCGCGAAGCAATCGCGCTGACGCGCGAGCTGCAGCCCGATCTCGTGCTGATGGACGTCTCGATGCCCGAGCTCGATGGCATCAACGCCACGCGCGAGATCACCGCCGAGATGCCGAACATCAAAGTGGTCATTCTCACGGCGTCGGAAGAAGAGGTGAAGCTCTTCGACGCCATCAAATCCGGCGCGCAGGGTTACCTGCTCAAGAACCTCGAAGCGGATGCGTTCTTCGATCTCCTCGATCGCGCCAGCCGCGGCGAGCCGGCGCTGACGCCCGCGCTCGCGCGCAAGCTGCTTCAGGAATTCGCGCGACCGGTCGCGGCGGAACCGAGCGCGCCCGCGCCGTCGGAAGAAGAAACGCTCACCAGCCGCGAGCGGGAAGTGCTGGAGCTGATGGTCGAAGGAGTCACCTCCAACCGCAAGCTCGCCAAGCGCCTCGACCTCTCCGAAAACACCGTCAAATTCCACGTGCGCAACATCCTCGACAAGCTCCGCCTGCACAATCGCGCGGAAGTGGTCGGTTACGCGCTGCGCAACAAGATTCTCGGCGACAAAGACGAGTAGCCGACCGCCACCGCGAATAGATCGGAACCTTTCCGCGGTTGCAGCGTCCGAACACCCGATATGCGCAAGACACTCGCCGCCCTCGCTCTCCTCCTCCCCACGCTGCTCGTGGCCGCGCCAAAACCGGCGAACTACAGCGGCAAATGGACGCTCGTCCGCGCGCAAAGCCGCAACCTGCCGCCGTTTTACGCGCACGTCACCTCGCACGCACTCGACGTGAAGCAGAGCGCCGACGCGCTCGATGTGCACGTGACGATCTCTTCCGACGATCGCGGCACCGAGACGTTTGACTTTCACTACACGCTCGACGGCAAGGAAGCGCAGACCGCTTCGACGATCATCACGCCGAACGGCGCGAAGGCCGTTCCGACCACGCTGAAAGCCATCGTGCAGGACGGCGGCAATCTCCAGATCACCATCGTTCGTCAGATCCCGATGCCCGATCAGACCATCCAGGCCACGACCGTCGAAACGTGGCAGCTCGCGCCGGACGGCAAGACCATCACCATCCATCGCGCCGACGACACGCCGCGTGGCAAGATGGAATCAGACCTCTCATTCGTGAAGGAGTAGCCACTCGCCATGAAGAAAGCCACGCTGTTTCTCGCCATGCTCTTCGTCGCTTCGCTCGCGTTCGCCGCGGATGAAACCGCCGCGCCGAAAGGGCCGCTCACCAAGGTCGAGCCGAAGACCGTCTGCATGATCAACGAGCATGCGATGGGCAAGGATCAGATCCCGGTGGAAGTCGAAGGGAAGACGTATTACGGCTGCTGCGAGATGTGCAAGAAGGCGCTCGCCACCGATGCGTCGAAGCGCGTAGCCGTCGATCCGGTGAGCCAGAAGCAGGTCGACAAGGCGAAAGCCGTCATTGCCTCGCAGGAAGACGGCAAGGTCTTCTACTTCGAGAGCGACGCGAATCTCGCCAAGTACAACGCGCAGTTCGCGAAGAAGTAGCGCCGCGCTTCAGCCGCGGAAGAGATCGCGCAGCCGCACGCGGCGCAGATCGCCGGTCGACGCGAGCTGCAGCCGCGCCAGCTGCTCCTCGGTTTCACCGAGAGTCCAGCAGTCTTCGGCAGCGAGCGATTCGATCGCTTCGCCTTCTTCATTGAGCGCGCAGATGTCGCGGTACTCCGCCTCCGCGTCGTCGTCGATCCAGCGCAGCGGCAATCCCTGCGTGCGGCAGACGTACGGCCGCAGCGCGTAAACGCGACACTCGCCGGCTTCGCCGAGAAACGCGCAACGTCCCGCGGCGTGCGGTGTGCCGTTCGCGAGCAACTCCGCCGCGCCGTTGCGGATCTTCTCCGCTTCGATCTCGAACACCGTCACGTCGTCGACGCAGCAATCGAAGCAACCGCTGCGGCAGACGAGCCGTTCGCGATGCCGCGCCGCCAGACGCGCGGCACGCGCATCGACAGCTTCGTGGATCTGGTCGACGGTCACATGTCCGGCGAACAGCGCGCCTCGATGCGAAACTCCGCGCCGCCGCCGCTCGCGTTCGTCAGCGCGAAGCCGAAGCCGTGATTGGCGAGGATTTCCTGCACGATGGTGAGGCCGAGGCCGCGGCCGTCGCGCTTGGTGGTGAAGAAGGGGGTGAATAGCTCTTCACGCACCTCGTCCGCGATGCCCGGACCGGAATCGCGAATGGTCAGCGTGCCGCCGCGCAGCGTCACGTGAATCGCGCCGTCGCGGCCGATCGCATCGATGGCGTTACGAAAGACGTTCAGCACGACCTGCTCGATCTGGCTCACGTCGAGATCGCACGGCGCGTCGTCATCCAGCGACAACTCCAGCGTGATGTTGCGCTGCTGCAGCTCGGGACGGAACAGCGTCGCCACGCGCTCGACGAGCTTCGCCAGTGACGCCGGCGCACGATGCGGCGGCGGAATGCGCACGACGTCGGCGAACGCGCTCATGAAGCGATTGAGCGCATCGATGCGCGACGAGGCGATCGTCAGCGCGGACACGAAATCTTCGCGATCGCTCTCCCCTACCTGTGGCGCATACGCGAGCGACGATTCGAGCAGCGAGCGCACGGCGCCGACGGAGTTGTTCACCTCGTGCGACATCATCCGGATCAACTTCTCATAAGCCGCTTTCTCCGACAGCCGCAACTCCTCGGTCATCTCTTCGATGAGGTAGAAGCTCTTCGGAAAGCCGCGATCGCGAAACTCCGCGCGGCTCACTTTCAAGCGGCGATTGCCGTCCGTGACCAGCCGCGATTCGTGCGGCGGCACCGCGAGCATCTCCGGCGTCGGCTTCAACCGCGCGGCGGCGGGATTCATCCGCTCGATCTTGCCATCGAAGTCGCAGATGGCGATGGCCGCGGGCGACGCATCAACGATTTTCTGCAGCAGCTGGAACTGCTCTTCATTCGCCAGCCGCTCCTCGCGCAGCTTCTCGATCATGCCGTTGTACACCGCGACGAGCGTGTCCATCTCCGGCTGCCCAACCGCGACGAAGCGCGACGTGAAATCGCGCTCGTCGATCAAATCCGCGCCAGTGCCGATCAGCTCCAGCGGCACGAACAACGCGCGCACCAGCCGCACGCCGACGATGGCCGTGAGCACGAGCAGCAACTCGATCGCAAACAGCAGCTCGCGATAGCCGATGAGGATGTACACCGCGGCGCCGGCGAGAAGCAGGTGCAGGCCGATGACGTAGAGGATCAGTTTGGCGCGGAGGCTCATAGATTTTTAGGCTCAAAGGCTCACAGGCTCACAGGCTCAAAGTAGCGCCCGCGTCGCCAGAGCAGCAGCTTTCGCACGGCACATGCACTGAACGCGCTTCTAGGCAGGCCGGTGCTGCTTTGAGCCTTTGAGCCTGTGAGCCTTTGAGCCTGCCCCTCGTCACTCCCCGTCAATCCCATGCTTCTCGAACCTGCGGTACAGCGCTGCGCGCGACAATCCCAGCGCTTCGGCCGCGCGCGAGATGTTGCCGTCGTAGTGCTGCAGGCACTTTACGATCATCCGCTTCTCGAGCTCGTCGAGCGTGATCGTTCCGGCATCCGGCAGCGCCACGTCGCGTGAGGCTTCGGCTCCGCCCGCGTCGCGCACCGCGAAGAAGTCATCCACGTCGAGCTCGCGGCCGCCGCGGATCAGCACCGCGCGATCGATGGTCTGGCGCAGCTGGCGAATGTTGCCTGGCCAGTTCTGCGTGCGCAGCCACTCCATCGCGCGCGGCGTGATGGCGGAGACGTCGGTGCGATACGCCTCGTTGGCCATGCGCAGGAAGTGATTGGCGAGGCGCGCGATGTCGCCGCGGCGGTCGCGCAGCGGCGGCAGATGAATGTTGATCAGGTTCAATCGATACAGCAGGTCTTCGCGGAAATCGCCTTTCTGCACGAGCTCGTGCAGCGCGCGATTGGTCGCGGAGATGACGCGCACGTCGACGCTGCGCGTGCGGCTCGAGCCGAGCACTTCGTACGTCCGGTCCTGCAGCACGCGCAGCAACTTCACCTGCGACGACGGATCGAGCTCGCCGATCTCGTCGAGGAAGATCGTGCCGCCGCCGGCCATCTCGAAACGACCCTTGCGATCGACGCGCGCGTCCGTGAACGCGCCGCGCACGTGGCCGAACATTTCGCTTTCGAACAACGTCGACGAGATGCCGCCGAGGTTCACCTTCACGAACGGGGCGGCGCGGCGGCGGCTGTTGCGGTGCAGCGCTTCGGCCACCAGCTCCTTGCCGGTGCCGCTCTCGCCCGTGATCAGCACCGATGCGTCGGTCGGCGCGACGCGACCGATCAGATCGAGCACGCGCAGGATCTTCGCGTCGCTTCCGATGATGTTCGAAAAGTCGAAGCGCTCGTCGAGATCGGCGCGCGACAGAGTCTCCGCCGATTCCCCGCGCGCCGCCACGAGTCCGAGCGCGGTCTCCACCGATTGCACGACGTTCGCGTTCGACCACGGCTTGGTGATGAAGTCGGCGGCGCCGCGGCGCATCCCTTCCACGGCGAGCGCGATCGAGCCCCACGCCGTCATCAGAATCACCGGCACCGCCGGCTCTTCGCCGCGGATGCGCGCGAGCAGCTCGAGCCCTTCTTCGCCCGACGTGCGGCGCGAAAAGTTCATGTCTTGGATCACCAGCGCCGGCCGCTCCGCCCGCAGCGCATCCATCGCTGCGAGTGGCTCGTGCGCCTGCACGGACCGATAGCCGTGCTGCTTGAGGAGCAGCGCCAGCGATGCCGTGACCGAGGCGTCGTC
This sequence comes from Thermoanaerobaculia bacterium, assembly GCA_035688915.1. Taxonomy (GTDB): domain Bacteria; phylum Acidobacteriota; class Thermoanaerobaculia; order Gp7-AA8; family Gp7-AA8; genus DASSMK01. The sequence continues at coordinate 23,653 of DASSMK010000213.1, read as the reverse complement.
GTCGATGATCAGAATGGGGGGCATGTTCGGTAGTTGTCAGTGGACAGTGGTCAGTGGTCAGTTGAGGATGCGCGGTAACGCGATCAGTGATTAGGGGTTAGTGATTAGTGATTAGAGGCTTCGCGCAGCCGGTGCGGCTCGCCAACTGGCCACTGACCACTAACCACTGACCACTTCTCCTCACTCATACCGCAGCGCGTCCGCGGGCATCAGGCGCGACGCGAGCCAGCTTGGGTATAGGCCGCAAAGTACAGTGAGGCTGTAGATCGTCGCAAGCGAGGCGATGAAACCGGTCGTGAATGCGGCCGGCGTGACCCAGGCGAAGATGCCGAGGATCGGGAGCTGCAGGACGATGACCGCGCCGGCGATCACCGCCACGGTGGCGAGCAGCGCCACTTCGAGCAGGATCTGGCGATGCACGGTCGAGCCGGTGGCGCCCATCGCGCGGCGGAGGCCGAGCTCGCGCGTCCGCTTGGTCACGCTCTGCCACAGCACTCCGGTCAATCCGAGAGCGACCATCGAGATCAGGAATGCGGCGACGATCGCGCCGGCGATGACGGGCGCGAGCCGGAAACGGAGCGCCGATTCGCGCATGGCATCCATGTGCCGGATGCGGAACGTCACGGTCGGCGCGACGCTCTGCAGCCGCGAGACGAGGCGCTCTTCGAAATCGGCGTGGGTGCCGGGACGGAGACGAACGACGAGATTGCTGCCGAGACGGCCGAGGTCGCGGTCGAGCGCGACGCGGTGGAAAACCATGTTGTGCCGGCCCGCGAGCTCGCCGTCTTTGCGATAGGCCGGGACGACGCCGACGACGCGCATGACGCCATCGTCCTGCTGATCGAACACCTTCCCGATCGGATCCTCGTTCCCGAAAAGCTCCTCGGCCGCATTGACGTCGAGAACCACCGGCTGATCCTTCGTCGCGTCATCTTCCGGTCCGAACCACCGTCCGCGGATCGGCTTCATGCGCATCACTTTCGCGTAGTCGTCCGTGACGTCGTCGAACATCAACCGGATGCGCCGGCCCTTGCGCTCCCACGAGCCTTCCGACGTCGAGAACGAGTACGGCGGCGTGTTCGTGCCGGCTACTGATTCGACTTCAGGGAAGCTGCGCGCTTCCGTCATCATGCGCCCGACGGACTGCCGCAACTCCACCGGCACCTTCGCGCGCGCGTCGATATCGAAGTCCATGCGCACGTTCCAGACGTTGCTGTAGTCATAGCCGAGCGGCCGCCGCCAGTTCGCGGCGAAGGTGACGGTGGCGGTGATCACGGCGAAGAGCACCAGGAAGGAGAAGAAGATTTCCGCGATGATCAGCGCATTGGCGCGCTTGCGGTTCCACACCAGTTTGAGCAGATGACGAATCACAGTGCACCTCCGCGGAGCGCGTTCACCGGATGCATGCGGGACATCCTCCAGGCGGGATAGACGCCGGAGATGATGCCGAACAGCGCCGCCACCGCCATCCCCAGCCCGAAGATGCGCAGGTTGACGTCGAAGACCGCGTACGGAATCAGATCCGCGCGGTTGAAGAGCGATAAGGCGATCATGGTCAGAAAGAAGCCCACCAGTCCGCCGATGAGCGTGAGCACGACGTTCTCGACGACGAACTGCGCGACGAGCGCGCGCGACGACGCGCCGAACGCTTTGCGCACGCCGATCTCCGAGGCGCGTTCCATGATGCGGCTGAGATTGATGCTGATCAGGTTCAGCGTCGGCAGCGTGATGAAGAGCAGCGCGGCCACCAGCAGCACGCCGCTGACGAGTGTCGTGGGCGCGGTCGGCTGATTGCCCGTCATCAGCCGCGCGAACGCTTCGTACGAGGTGTCCAGTCCTGTGCGGATGGTCGGGAACTCCGCGTCGCGCGGATAGGCGCGCACGCGCTCATCGAATGCCGCGCGCAGCTTCGGGAAATCGGCTTTGCTGCGCGCGAGCACCACGCCGCCGAAGCCGCCGAAATCCTCGCGCCGGTACTCTGACGTTTTCATCGTGCCGATGGGCGCCCAGATCTCCGAGAACGTGGCGTAACGGGTGATCGGCACCGACTCCACGACGCCGATGACGCGGAAGCTCCGTCCTTCGGCTTCGAACGTTCGGCCGATCGCCGAGGCCTTGCCGAAGAGCTTCTCGCGCATGTCGCGATTGATGACGGCGACGAAATGCGCGGAGTCGTCGTCCGTCTGCGTGAACGGTCCGCCTTCGAGGAACTTGTACTGGTAGATCTGCCAGTACGCGCCGTCGGTGCGGCGGAGGTGCGTCTCGATCTTGCGCCCTTCGTGGAAGAGGACGAGCTGATTCGACTGCGTGAAGAGCGAGGCGTTCTCCGCGTCCGGCAGATTGCGGATGGTGCGGTCGAGGAAGCGGTAGCCGGGAGGGCCGGTGCGTCCGCCGCGGCCGTTGTACATGCCGAGGACGTAGACGGCCAGCGTGCGGTCGAGATGCGTCTCCGGCGCGCGCGGCGCGATGAGGTTGTCGAGGATGGCCGTGGCCACCATCAGCACCATCAGCGTGAGGCTGATGCCGAAGAGCGAGATGAAGCTGAAGAACTTGCGCCGGCCGAGAACCTTCAGCGCGAGCTTGATGTAGTTGCGGAGCATTAGGCCACCTGCCTGCCGTCGAACAGGCGGACAATGCGGTCGGTGCGGCGCGCGAAACGATCGTCGTGCGTGACCATCACGATCGTCGTTTTGTCGTTCTGATTGAGGTCGTGCAGGATCGACATGATCTCTTCGCCCATCGCCGAATCGAGATTGCCGGTCGGCTCGTCGGCGAGCAGGATGCGCGGGCGTCCGACGATGGCGCGGGCGATGGCTACGCGCTGCTGCTGGCCGCCGGAAAGCTGCGTCGGGAAGTGATGGATGCGGGAGCCGAGACCGACGCGCTCGAGTGCGGCGGTGGCGAGCTTGCGGCGTTCCGCGGCGCTCATCTTGCGGTACAGCAGCGGGATCTCGACGTTGTCGATCACTTTCAGATCGGGGACGAGATGGAAGCTCTGGAAGACGAAGCCGAGCTTCTCGTTGCGGAAGCGCGCCAGCTGCCGGTCGTTCCAGCGGACCACTTTCTCTTCGTCCAGTGCGAGCTCGCCGCTGGACGGCGCATCGAGCAGGCCGATGAGATTCAAGAGCGTGCTCTTGCCGCAGCCGGACGGCCCCATGATCGAGACGAACTCTCCCGGCGCCACGTCCATGTTGATGTTTTCCAGCGCGAGCGTTTCCACGCGGTCGGTGCGATAGGTCTTGTTCACGTTGTCGAGGCGGATCATCTTCGTCTCCTTCATTTCAGGCGCACGCTCTTCACGTCCGCGTAATCGGTCATGTCGCTGATCACCACTTCTTCACCTTCGCGCAGGCCATCGACTTCGATGCGGTCGTTGCCCGCGAGGCCGTAGCGCACCGGCAGGCGCACCAGCTCGTCGCCGCGCACGACGAAGGCGTGGCTGTTGTCGCTCTGCGCGAGCGCGCCGCGCTGCACGGAAAGCACGCCGCCGCGCGTTCCGGTCACCACAGCTACATCCGCGCGCAGGTTGTTCCGCAGCTTCGGATGCGACGCGTTGGAGAGCGCGACGTAAAACTTCGCCACGCCGTTTTCGATGCGCGGATCGACGGAGGTGATGGTGCCGTCGAGCCGCGTGGCGTCGTCGAGCTTCACGATGGCGTGCTGGCCGGCGGCGAGCCGCGCGGCGTGAATGTCGGAGATCGCCGCGAGGACGCGATAGGCGGAGAGATCGGCGATGCGCGCGATCACGTCGCCGCGGCGCACCGTGGTCCCTTCGTCCGCCACGATCCATGTCAGCACGCCGTCGCGATCGGCGCGCAGCATGGCCAGCTCCAACTGCCGGCGCGCTTCTTCGCTCTCGCGGCGCGCGATGCGCACGTCGAGCTCCGACGCCGCGAGCTGCGCGGTCGCGGAACCACGCGAGCGTCCGAGGGCCGCTTCCAGCTGCCGCAATTCGATGTCGCTCTTCTTTGCGGAGGCAGCGGCCGCCAGCGTCTCCTGCTCCGTCGCCAACCCTTCGGCGCGCAGCTTCGCTTTCTGATCGGCGTTGTAGTGGAGGATCTGCACGTCGAGCTTCTTCTGCTCGATCTGCGCGGCGAGCGAGGCGGTACTTTCTTCGAGGCCGAGACGAAGTCGCGCCAGCTCGCTTTCCTTCTGCGCGAGGCGCTCGACGAGACGTTCCGCATCGAGCCGTGCGGCGCCCGTGTCGAGCGTCAGCAGTCCGTCGCCGGCGTGCACACTCTCCCCGGCGCGATGATCGATGCGCACCACGCGCGCTTCGACCGGGCTGGAGACAACTTGCTCGACGAGCGGAATGACGGTGCCATTCGCGTCGACGGTCGCTTCGACGGCGCGACGCTCCACGCGTGCCGTGCGGATGGCGCTGCGCGCCACCGACGGCCGCACCCACTCCACCGTCGCGGCGATGGTGAACCCTGCCAGCACGATCGCCGCGACGACGATGGCCACACGCCGCACCATGCGGCGCTGTCGAACTTCCGGTGCGATCTCACGATCCATGGCCTCGCTCTAAGGCGAGCGCGATGCCATGTGAATTGCCAATGAATTCAGTGGTTTACGCGCGTCGCGCTGTTCGCGTCCGCACAGAGTGTTCGATATCGGACAGCGGGCTTCGTTCAGCGCATCGCGAAGTCATCGAACTCGAATCCCGGTCCGACCGTGCAGCCGACGAATGCGTAGCGTCCGAGCGGCTTGGCCGACTGCCACACGTTCGCCGGCACGACGTGCACGCGATGATCGGCGTCCAGCAGGACGCGCTCGTCGCCGGCGATCAGCGCGAGCGCGTCGCCTTCGTACCAGTGCCACACCTCGTCCGACTTGACGACGTGCGGCGCGCTCTCGGTGCCTGCCACGAGCAGGAAGTAGATCGTGGTGAGCGCGCTGCGATCGGCGCCGTCGGCCAGTCGCAGCACGCGCTCCGACGATTTGAACAGCTGTCGATACCACCCACCTTCGGGGTGCGGCTGCAGGTCATGCAACGCGATCAGCTCGCGCGCGCGCTCGATCATCCGTTGAACATCGGCGGGTCCGGCGGCACCGCGTGCACGTGGCCGGGGTGACGCAGGCGGCTGTGGCGATAGCCGTAGACGAAGTAGACCACCAGGCCGATCGCGAACCAGATGAAGAACCGCGTCCACGAGCTGGGCGGCAGGTACCACGCCAGGCCGACGCACGAGATTGCGCCGAGGACCGGCAGGACGATGCCGAACGGCACCTTGAACGGGCGCTCGCGGTGTGGGTCTTTGACGCGCAGGATGATGATGCCCACGCAGACCAGGAAGAAGGCGAAGAGCGTCCCGATGTTCGTGAGATCGACCATCCCTTCCAGCGTCGTGAACATCGCGAGCACGCCCACGCCCACGCCGGTGATGATCGTCGAAACGTGCGGCGTGCCATACTTCGGATGCACCTTGGCGAAGAACTTCGGCAGCAGGCCGTCGCGCGACATGGCGAAGAAGATGCGCGGCTGGCCGAGCTGGAAGACGAGCAGCACGGCGGTGTGCGCGATGACGGAGCCGAAGGCGACCACGCCCACCATCCAACCCGGCATCTGCACGGACTTCATGGCCAGCGTGAGCGGCTCGGCTTGTTCGGTGGCCAGCGCATGCGTCAGCGTCGGGAACGAGATCATGCCGGTGAAGACCGCCGCAACGATGCCGTAGATGATCGTGCAGACGATCAGCGATCCGATGATGCCGATGGGCATGTCGCGCTTCGGATTCTTCGCCTCTTCTGCGGTCGTGGAGACGGCGTCGAAGCCGATGTACGCGAAGAAGACCACCGCGGCGCCGGAGAGGATGCCGTGCATGCCATTCGGCGCGAAGGGCGTCCAGTTCGTCGGCTTGACGAACTTGAAACTGACGATGACGAAGAACGCGAGCACGACCAGCTTGATCGCGACCATCCAGAAGTTGAAGCCCGCGGATTCGCGCACGCCCCACACCAGGACGATCGTGATCACCGCCACGATGGCGATGGCCATGATGTTGATGACGATGGGGAAGCCGAAGATGTGCGGCGCGTTGGCCACGACCTCCGGCATCTTCGCGTGCGCGGTCTGCCAGTCCACCGCCAGCCAGCGCGGCAGCGACAGGCCGACGCCGTCGAGTAGCGTGTTGAAGTAGTTCGCCCACGAGATCGCGACCGCGACGTTGCCGATCGCGTATTCGATGATCAGATCCCAGCCGATGATCCACGCCACCAGCTCGCCGAGCGTGCCGTACGAGTACGTGTACGCGGAGCCGGAGACCGGCACCATCGACGCGAACTCCGCGTAGCAGAGCGCGGTGAATCCGCACACGATGGCGGTGATGACGAACGAGATCATCAACCCCGGCCCGGCGCCGGGACGATGCGCATCCCCCGCGGCCGCGGTGCCGATGGTGGCAAAGATGCCGGCGCCGATGATCGCGCCGATGCCGAGGGCGACGAGGTTCCAGGGACCGAGAACCTTCTTGAGCTGCTGCCCCTCTTCCTGCGTCTCGGCGACGAGCGCATCGAGCGACTTCGTGCGGAACAACTGGCCGTATTTGGACATGTGGGCGAGATTCTGTGGGCGCGAGAGGGAGAGGTCAAGCGCGGAGAGGAATTGAAAATTGAAAATTGAAAATTGAAAATGTTGGTGGCGCGCTTTCGCGCGCGCGTTTGATGATCAGCTAAGTAACGTGCGCGCGGAGCGCGCCACCACAATTTTCAATTTTCATTTTCAATTTTCAATTTCGCAGTACCCAAACGTCTTGCAACGACCCCATCGGAAACAACCCGCGTTGCACGTCGCCGCGCGGGTGCATCCGCACTTCCGCGAAATCGCGGAACAGCTCGCGCGCGAACTCTGGGGTGTGGAAGGTTGAGTAGGCGTTCGCGCCTTCGGCGGCGGCGGCGAATTCCAGGTGGCCTTCCTTGTAGTAGCGCTCGCGCGTTGGTTCGTCGAGCAGCAGGTGCGCGTGCGTTTCGCCGTGCAGGGTGATCACCGCGTAGCCGCCGGGGCGGAGGAGACGCTGCGTTTCGCGCAGCCAGGCTTTTTGGCAATCGAGTGGCAGGTGCGTGAAGACGGAGCCGAAGAGGGCCAGGTCGAAGCGGCCGCCTTCGAGATTGAGCGGCGGGTAGAGCGCGCAGACGTCCCACTGCGCGACGTCCGGCAGGTTTGCGCGCGTCCAGGCGATCAGGCCCGCGTTGATGTCCACGCCGGTGAGGCCGCGCGTCGGATCGTCGCAGTACCAGCCGGCCAGCAGGCGTCCCGTGCCGCAACCGACTTCGATCACGTCGCGGATGCGGCTCACGTCCGTCTCCAGCAGCACGGCCGTCGTCTGGAAGCCGGTGAAGATCGAATCGCGATACGACTCCACGTTCGTGCCGCCCTGCGTCGTGGCCACGACATCCGGCGGCGGCACCGGCAGCGCAGCCACGCGATCCCACATCGCGCGATCGAGCTCCGGCACGCGATAGACGAACAGCGTCTCCTCTCCGCTCTTGATCTCGATCGTGGCGTCCGGCTCCACCAGCACGTCCGCGATGAAGCGCGACGTCGTGGCATTCGGCACATGCACCAGCCACGCGAGCTCGGGGCAAGGCTGATTCACCTCCGCCTCCGCGATCACCGCGCCGTTGCGCACGAACTGCACGCGGTCGGCGCCGAGGAGGACGCCGCGGAAGCGGTTCACCTCGCCGATGCGGACGCGGTGGTAGAGAGGCTCTTCGAGGATGAATACAGGCTGCACGGCGCGCGATGCTAGCAGAGACTCTTGGTGTAAATTGACGCCCATGACCGCTATCGAAGCCCCTTCGTCGACCCGCTACCCTGACGTTCGCAACTACATCGGCGGAGCGTTCACCGACGGCAACGGCCACGCCATGCTCGACGTCACGAATCCTGCCGACGGCAGCGTGATCTCGCGCGTGCCGCTCTCCGGCGCGGCCGAAGTCGACGCGGCGGTGCAGGCGGCGCAGAAGGCGTTCCCGGCGTGGTCCGGTCTCCCCATCAAAGAACGCGCGCAGGTCTTCTTCCGCTACAAGGCGCTGCTCGAGCAGAACGCCGACGAGCTGGCGGAACTGATCAGCGAAGAGAACGGCAAGATCCGCGGCGAGGCCAAAGCCGAGGTTTTGAAGTCGGCGGAGCTGTGCGAGTTTGCCACGTCGCTGCCGCAGATCACGCCGGGCGAAGTGCTCGAAGTGAGCCGCGGCGTCGAATGCCGCGTGGAGCGCTATCCAGTCGGTGTCGTCGCGTCGATCACGCCGTTCAACTTCCCGAACATGGTTCCGAACTGGACGATCCCGAACGCGCTGGCGCTCGGCAACTGCATGGTGCTCAAACCATCCGAGCAGGTGCCGATCTCCGCGGGCCGCATCGCGGAGCTGCTGCGCGAAGCCGGGCTGCCCGACGGTGTGTTGAACATCGTGCACGGCGGCCAGGAAACAGTGGAAGCGCTCTGCGACCATCCCGGCATCGAAGCGGTGAGCTTCGTCGGCTCGACCAAAGTGGCGAAGATCGTCTACCGCCGCGCCACCTCCAATCTCAAACGCGCCCTGGCCCTGGGCGGCGCCAAGAATCACCTCATCGTCATGCCGGACGCGGAGCCGGAGATGACGTCATCGAACGTCGTGGCATCGATGTCCGGCTGCGCGGGACAGCGCTGCATGGCGGCGTCGGTGATGATGGCCGTCGGCCGCACGGAGCACATCATCGAGCGGATGGCGAATCAGATGCGCGCGATGGCGCCGGGCATTCACGTCGGCCCGGTCATTTCGAAGGAAGCGAAAGCGCGCATCGAGGGCTACATCAGCGAAGCGGAAGCGAAGGGCGCGAAGGTCATCGTCGATGGCCGCGGCTACACGGTGGCGGGCAAAGAGAGCGGCTACTACGTCGGGCCGACGCTGATCGACTTCGTCACGCCGGACATGCGCATCGCGCAGGAAGAGATCTTCGGCCCGGTGATGGTGATCATCCGCGCGAAGGACGTAGATGAAGCGCTCGAAGTGCAGCACCGCTCGCCGTACGGCAACGCGGCGGCGGTCTTCACCGAAAGCGGCGGCGTCGCGAAGCACGTGATGGAGCACGCCAGCGCCGGCATGGTGGGTGTGAACGTCGGCGTGCCGGTGCCGCGCGAGCCGTTCGGCTTCGGCGGCTGGAACGATTCGAAGTTCGGCGTGGGCGACATCACCGGCCGCGGCTCGATCGAGTTCTGGACAAAGTCGAAGAAGATCACGACGAAGTGGAATCGTGAGGCGGGAGTGAATTGGATGAGCTAGGGGCGCGGCTCGCGGGGCTCGCGTTTTCAGGCTCAAAGGCTCACAGGCTCACAGGCTCAAAGAAGCACCCACATCTCGCGCGTTTCCTGCCCCTCGGCAGGAGCAAAGCACGGCATCTCCGCGAACGCGCATCTCGCGAGACGCGCGCTACTCTGAGCCTGTGAGCCTGTGAGCCTTTGAGCCTGAAAATCGGCGAGCCTGTGAGCCTAGGAACGGCGCAGCCGCCGCACTCTCTCCAGCAACTGCTCCGGCGTCGCTTCGAACGTCTTGGCGATCGCCGGCGCGTACACGGTCTCGTGCAGCGTGCCGCTCATGTCATCGAGGATGGCCTGATACGGCTCCGGCAGCGCGCGCCACGTCTCCTCGGTCTCCGTGAAGAAGTGATACGTCGCGTTGCAGTTCGCGTCCGTGCGACCGTCGCCGGCCAGGAACGTGAGCAGCGATTCGAGCGCGGTTTGCAACGCCGCGAGATCGGGAGGCGCGAGCTGGTCGTGCACCATGCGGAGCAGCGTTTCCAGCTCGCGCGAAACGCGGCGGTAGCGCACCGCCGCCTTCCACAGATCCTCGAAGTGCGTCAGTTCTTTTCCTTGTAAATCGTGTCGATGGCCAGTCCCGCCGCGAGCAGCAGCTGCGCGACGTCACGGCGTCCCGCGGCCGAGTCGGAGATCGAAATCGCGTACGTGTCGGCGCTCGTGAACAGCTCTTTGCCCAGCCCTGCCCACTTCTTCGTGACGCGGCCGAGCTCTTCGCCGGAGGGGCCGAGGAGCTGGAAGTTCCACCCTTTCCAATCGCCTTTCACGCTGCCGATCTCGCGCTGCTGCGCGTCGTGAATCGTGAACGACGGTCCGATGGAGAACACTTTCGCCTGGAAGAAACCAACTTCCTGCGACGGCGTCGAGACCGTGGCCTTCGGGCGGAAGAGCGCCACGCCGCGTTTGATCGAAAGCACAGGCGGCGCGGTTTCGCTTTCGTAGACGTTGACGGTGGTCGGCATCAGCTGCTTCTTGACGACGAGGCGCAACCACTTCGCCCACGCCGCTGGTTCTTCTTTGGCCACGCCGATCGGCTGCGCGGTTTGCGCATCGAGCAGGTCGTAGGTATCCGTGAGCTTTGCGAACGCCACGCGCTCTTTGACGATATAGGTCTGCCGATCAAACAATGACATACGGCCTCTTTTCTCGAACGATTGCGGATCGTAACAGCATACGGCCGCCGCTCCGGCCGCGCCGTGACGGGGCGCACCGCTCACATTTGGATTCTCGGGGCGTACAATCCCGGAATTCGCCCGCCCGGAGGGAAATCGATGGCCACGTTGGACGTGTCTGCACCCGTGCTTCCGCGCGCCGAGTTCGTCGAGCTCGACGCGGACGTCTCACAGAGCCCGCTCTGGAATCACGATCTCGCGCCGACACCACTCTCGCGCCGCACCTGGTCCACGTACAACATCGCCGCACTCTGGATCGGCATGTCGGTCGTCATCACCACCTACACGCTCGCCTCCGGTCTCATGGAACAAGGCATGACGTGGGCGCAGGCGCTGACCACCATTCTTCTCGGCAACGTCATCGTGCTGCTGCCGATGGTGCTCAACGCGCACGCCGGCACAAAGTACGGCGTCTCGTTCCCTGTGCTCTGCCGCGCCAGCTTCGGCGTGAAAGGGGCGAACGTTCCCGCCGTTCTCCGCGCGATCGTCGCGTGCGGCTGGTTCGGCATTCAGACGTGGATCGGCGGCCTCGCGCTCGACGCGCTCTTCGCCGCCGCCTGGCCCGGCTGGACCGCGCTGCCGGCCAGCAAAGCGATCGGCTTCCTCATTTTCTGGGCGATTCAGGTCGTGATCATCATCAAGGGCACCGAGGGGATCAAGGTGCTGGAGAGCTGGAGCGCGCCGCTGCTCCTGGCGGGTGGGATTGCGCTGCTCGCGTGGGCCATCGTGCGCGGTGGCGGGCTCGGACACATCCTCAGTGAATCGCAGCATCTGCAGAAAGCGCAGACACCGTTCTGGAAGCTCTTCCCCGCCGCGCTCACCGCGAACGTCGGCTACTGGGCCACGCTCTCGCTGAACATCCCCGACTTTACGCGCTACGCAAAGAGCCAGCGCTCGCAGATCCTCGGCCAGGCCTTCGGTCTGCCGACCACCATGACCGCATTCGCGTTCATCGGTGTCGCCGTCACCAGCGCGACGATCGTCGTCTTCGGCAAAGCGGTATGGGATCCGATCCAGCTCATCGCCATGATCGGCAGCCCGGCGGTGATCATCTTCGGCGCGCTGGTCGTACTCGCGGCGCAGCTCACCACGAACATGGCCGCGAACGTCGTCTCGCCGGCGAACGACTTTTCGAATCTCAGCCCGCGCAAGATCAGCTACGTCACCGGCGGCCTCATTACGGCGGTCATCGGCATCGTGATGATGCCGTGGAAGCTCTACTCCGACGCCGCCGCGTACATCTTCACCTGGCTGATCGGCTACTCGAGCCTGATGGGCGCGCTGGGCGGCATCCTCATCGCCGACTACTGGGTGGTGCGCCGGCAGAAGCTGAATCTGCGCGCGCTGTTCGAAGTGGACGGCGAGTATTCATACAAGAACGGCGTGAACTGGCGCGCGGTCGCGGCGCTCGTGCTCTCCATCGTGCCGGTCGTGCCGGGCTTCATTCGCGCGGCATTGACGCCCGGCGGCAGCGTGCCCAATCCCAATCTGCTCGACCATCTCTACACGTACGCCTGGTTCGTGACGTTCGTGCTGAGCTTTGTCTTCTACCTCGCGTTCATGAGAAAGAAAGCGTGACCAACATGTCCAACCTCGGCACCACCTTCACCGGCCTCCCGTTCGAAAACCCGTTCCTCCTCGCCTCCGCGCCGCCGACGGAATCCGACTCCAACATCATCCGCGCCTTCGAAGCGGGATGGGGCGGCGTCGTGACGAAGACCATCGGCGTGCATCCCGTGATGAACGTGAAAGGTCCGAAGACGAAGTTCCTGCGCGCCGAAAACTCCGGCACGCGCCTCTCCATGAACAAGCGCGGCGCGGACACGACGCTCATGGCTTCGTGGAACTGGGAGCTGATCTCCGACAAGCCGCTCGACTGGTGGATCGGCAAGCTCTCGAACATCAAACGCCAGTTCCCGAACCGGATGCTCGTCGCGTCGATCATGGCCGGCAGCGGCAACGACAAAGAGCTGCACAACTGGCAGACGCTCGCGAAAGCGTGCATCGCGGAAGGAGCGGACGCGCTCGAGCTGAACTTCTCCTGCCCGCACATGGACCGCGTGGACATGGGCTCGAACGTCGGCAAGGACAAGGTGCTCTGCTCGGTCGTCACGCAGGCGGTGAAGGAAGTATCGACCGTGCCGGTCTGGGTGAAGTTGACGCCCGCCACCTCCAACATCGTCGAAGAAGCGACCGCCACCTTCCTCGGCGGCGCCGACGCCATCTGCTCGTCGAACACCTGGCCTTCACTGCCGCTGATCGATCCCGAAACGCTCGACTTTGAGATGAGCGTGGAAGGACAGACCTCTTCGGGCGGACTCGGCGGACCAGCCATTTTGCCGCTGTCGATGGCGAAGATGTCGCAGATGACGCGCGCGTTCGGCGACAAGGAGTTCTCCGGCATCGGCGGCGTCTCCACTTTCGAGCACGCGCTGAACTATTTCCTCCTCGGCTGCGGCACCGTGCAGGTCTGCACCGCCGCCATGCTCGATCACGCCATCGGGCCGAACGTGATCAAGGCACTCACCACCGGCATGGCCGCATTCATGGAGCGCCGCGGCTTCAATTCGCTCGCCGACTTCCGCGGCATGCGCCGCGATCGCGTCGTCGCACACTCGCAGATCAAACGCCCGGACACCGTCGACTACCATGGCGGCTACGAAGAGGAACACGAGGGTTACGCCAAAGCCGCGCCGCAGCCTGTGGTGTCATCCTGAGCCGCGCAGACGGCCGAAGGACCTTCTCGTGGGCTACAAGCAGTACTTCGTATACCTGTTGACGAACTACGATATGACAGTGCTGTACACCGGCGTGACGAACTCGCTCGAACGCCGCATCTGGCAGCACAAGAACGGCATCTTCGAAGGCTTCACGAAACGGTATAAATGCGATCGCCTGCTCTATTTCGAAGAGTATTCGGAAATCGATCAAGCGATCGCACGTGAGAAACAGATCAAAGGCTGGACGCGCGCGAAGAAGAATGCCCTCGTCGCGACGGCAAACCCGAAGTGGCATGACCTCGCCGCGGACTGGTACCGCGACCCATCCGTATCATCCTGAGCCGCGAAGACGGCGAAGGACCTTCGGTGGCAGACTGGAAGGTCCTTCGTCGTCTGCGCGACTCAGGATGACACCTGAAAGGACCCTGAAATGACCGACCTTCTCGAAGAAACCTCCGTCGTCGACGAATACAAAGCCCACGCGTGGCCGGCCGCGGCCACCTACTACGAAGAGCCGCTCGTGCTCGATCACGGCGAAGGGATGTATGTCTTCGACGACAAAGGGCAGCGCTATCTCGACTGCTTCGGCGGCGTGCTGACGGTCTCCGTCGGCCACGCCAACGCGGATGTGAACGCCGCCATCCACGCGCAGATCGACAAGATCACGCACACCTCCACGCTCTACATCAACAAGCCCGCCGCGGAGCTGGGCACTGAAGTGGCGCGCGTCACGCCGGGCAAACTCTCGCGCAGCTTCTTCTCGAACAGCGGCACGGAAGCCGATGAAACGGCGATGCTGCTCGCGCGGCTGTACACCGGCCGGCAGGAAATCATCGCGCTGCGCCACGCGTATCACGGCCGCACGATGCTCTCGATGAGCGCGGCCGGTCACTCCACGTGGCGCCACGGCGGCACCGCCGTCGCGGGCATCAAGCACGCGTACGCGCCGTACTGCTATCGCTGCCCGTTCGGCGCGACGCCGGAGAACTGCGGCGTTCGTTGCGCGACGGACATCGAAGATCTGATCCAGACCACCACCGACGGCCAGATCGCCGGCATGATCGCCGAACCGATCCTCGGCGTCGGCGGCTTCATCGTCCCGCCGAAGGAGTACTTCCCGATCGTTGCGGACATCATTCATCGCTACGGCGGCATCTTCATCGCCGACGAAGTGCAGACCGGCTGGGGACGCACGGGCGAGAAGTGGTGCGGCATCGAGCATTGGGACGTCGAGCCGGACGTGATCACGTTCGCGAAGGGCATGGCCAACGGCACGCCGATCGGCTGCACGACCACGACCGACGAGATCGCGAAAGCGTTCCCGATGCTCACCTTCGCCACGTTCGGCGGCAACCCGGTCACCTCCGCCGCGGCCGTGGCGACGATCCGCTACATCGACGAGCACGACCTGCCGCACAACGCGGCGGTGGTGGGCGGCTACCTGCGCGAGAAGCTCGACGCGCTGAAGGAAAAGTACGAAGTGATCGGCGACGTGCGCGGCATGGGTCTCATGCAGGCGCTCGAATGCGTTGAAGACAAAAAGTCGAAGAAGCCGAACGCGAAAGCAGTGCTGCGCGTGTTCGAAGAAACGCGCAAGCGCGGTGTGCTGATCGGCAAAGGCGGCCTGCACGGCAACATCATCCGCCTCGGCCCGCCGCTCATCGCCACGAAGGAACACATCGACGAGCTGGTGACCGCGCTCGACGCGGCGTTCGCGCTGGTGTGAGGGGAACGACCGGGGGCCTCCGGCGGCCGGGCCACGGGCCCGGACCCGTTGGTTGGCCTAGCCTCCGCCGACACGTCTGCGCAAGTCGCGACGACTGCGCGCGCGGAGGCTAGGCCAACCAATGGGGTCCGGGGCCAATGGCCCCGGCCGCCGGAGGCCTCCCGGTCGTCCCGTTACTCAGCGGGCCACCACTTCGATCTCCAGCAGCAGATCCTTCCGGCAGATGTCCGCCTGCACGAGGAGGTGATTCTGCGGATAGACGCTCTCCAGCCGCCGCGCCACGCGCTCCACGTCATGCTCGTGGCGCACGTACGTCTTCGCGGCCACCACGTTCGTGAATCCCGAGCGCCCGAGCACCACGTCGATGTTGCGCAGTGTTTCGTCGAGCTGCTTGTCGACGTCGCCGGCATGCACGGTCTCGTGACCGACCACGCTGGATGTGCCTGACACAAACACCACGTCGTTCCACACCGTGGCGCGCGAGAACGATGGCGACTTCGGACCGTACTGCCGCGGGTAGTGGTACGCGCTCACCTGCCGCGGATTCTCGACCTGCTCGCCTGCGGTGCGCGCCGCGATGAAGTGCATCTTCAGTCCGTGACCGCGCATGCCCACGGCGCTCGCCGCGGGCAAATCGGTATCGAGGTGATAGCCCGCCGCTTCGAACGCTTCGTAGCGGCCGACGCAGAAGCGCTGGTAGCGCTCGTAGCCTTCGACGGAATTGATGTCGCCGACGTGATTCCACATCCGCAGAAAGTACGGAAAGCCGTGCGCGCGCACGAGCTCGATCGCGGCCTCGTAAATCTCGCGCGTCAGCACTTCCAGCGGACGATCTTCCACGCCCTCCACGCTCGCGAACAGCAGCTCGCCATCTTCCGCGAACGCAATGCCGCGATGCTCGCCGCGCCGCGGCTCCTGACGCGCGGGCCACGCCTCGACCAGCTCTTCCGGCCCGAACTGCGGCGCGGGAATGGTGGTGGTGCCGAGGAGTGGGGAGGGAAGGGCGGCCGCGGACGCGTAGCGGGGGGTGAGGGTTGTGAGAGCTGTAATGGACATGGACGATCGAGCTGGCACCATTATGGACGATGGCGTAACACGCGGGCGCTACAATGACTTTCCGCCCCTCATGGCCATCTCCCCCGGCACGCGCGTCCGCCGCTACGAGGTCACGGCGCCACTCGGCGCCGGAGGCATGGGCGAGGTCTACCTCGCGCGCGACGTCGAGCTGGACCGCACCGTCGCGCTGAAAATCCTGCCGCAGGCGCACGACGACAGCGATGACCGCATCCGCCGCTTCGTGCAGGAAGCAAAAGCAGCCTGCGCGCTGAACCATCCGAGCGTCGCGCACATCTACGACGTCGGCGAAGAAAACGGCGTGCGCTTCATGGCCATGGAGTACGTCGAAGGGATGACGCTGCGCGAGCGGATGCGCCATCCCATCTCGCGCGACGAAGCGCTCGACATCGCCATCCAGATCGCCTCCGCGCTTGCGAGTGCGCACGCGGCGGGCGTGGTCCATCGCGACATCAAGCCGGAGAACGTGATGCTCCGGCCGGACGGCTACGTGAAAGTGCTGGACTTCGGCCTCGCCAAATTGATCGGCGTACGCAGCGGCGAGACGACGCTCCCGGTGCGCACCGAAACCGGCGTGGTGATGGGCACCGTGAATTACATGTCGCCCGAGCAGCTCCGCGGCTCCGACGTCGACGCCCGCACCGACGTCTTCTCCCTCGGCGTCCTGCTGTACGAACTGCTCGCCAATCGCCGCCCGTTCGAAGGCGACAGCTCGAGCGACGTGATCGTCTCCATCCTTTCGCGCGACCCGTTGCCGATGAGCAGCCACGTGCCGGCGGATGTGCAGGCGGCTCTGATGAAGGCGCTGGCGAAAGAGCGCGAGCAGCGCTTCGCCGGCGCGCGCGAATTCGGCGAGACACTGAAACGCCTGCGCGGCTCGAGCGGCGCGAGCGTCGATGACCTGCCGACCGAAATTCTGACGACGAAGACCGCCACGCCTCCGCGCCGCGCGATGCTGGCGGTGATCGCGGCGATCGCGATTGCGCTCGCACTCGGCGCGTGGGCGTTCGTTCGCTGGCGCAACGTGCGCGCCGCGCGCGAGTCGCTGGCGCAGGTGGAGACGCTGACCGCGCAGCGACGCTACTTCGAAGCGTACGACCTGGCGAAATCGATCGAGCGTTACGTCGGCAAGGAGCCGCGCTTCACCACCGCGCTCGACAAGATGACCGGCGAGATCACGGTGAAGAGCGATCCTCCCGGCGCGCGCGTCTGGCTGGAGCGCTTCGTCCATGGAGAGCGCGGCCCGCGCGAGCTGATCGGCTCCACGCCGCTCGAACATCGCCGCATCGCGAAAGGCGCTTACCTCGCGACGATTGAGCAGGATGGCTTCGCGCCGCACACCATGCCGGTGTCGCTCGCGCCGATGCTCGTTTACGGCGAGCAGGTCGACCTCCCGCTGCCGCCGCTCACCGTGAAGCTCACGCGCGCGGCGGACGTGCCGCACGACATGGTGCCGGTGCCGGGCGGCCTCTATCGCCTGACGGGCTGGGGCCGCGCGACGGACACTCCGGCCACGCTCGCGCCATTCTTCATCGATCGCTTCGAAGTCTCGAACGCCGACTTCGAGAAGTTCATCGTCGACGGCGGCTACCGGCGCCGCGAGCTGTGGCCTGATTCGTTCGTCAAAGACGGAAAGGTGCTCGCGTTCGACGAAGCGATCGCGGCGATGCACGACACGACCGGCCTGCCGGGGCCGCGCAGCTGGAGCGGCCAGAAGTACGCGCAAGGGCGCGAGCGCTATCCGGTGACCGACGTGACGTGGTACGAGGCGAGCGCGTACGCGAAATGGGCGGGCAAGCAGCTGCCCACGGTGTACGAGTGGGACAAAGCCGCCCGCAACGGCAAGGCAACCTTCGCGGGCCACGCGTTTCCGTGGGGAGTCGTCACCGATCCCTCCGGGCTGGAAGGGCGCGCGAATTTCGGCGGCAATGGGCCGCTGCCGGTGGACAGTCTGCCGTTCGGCATGAGCGCGTGGGGCGTCTACCACACGGCGGGAAACGTCGCGGAGTGGATGCGCAACGAGTTCGGCGACGGACGCACGACCGCGGGCGGAGGCTTCGACGACCCGTCGTATCTCTTCGGGCGCGCCGGCTCGTTCCCGCCGTTCTATTCGAGTCCCAAGCTCGGCTTCCGCTGCGTCAAGGAGATCTCGCACGGCGACCAGGGCAGCGGGCCGCTGCCGCCGCAGATCGAAGTGCCGGTGCTGCATCCGGCGAGCGACGCGGAGTTCGCGAAGATAGCGGCGCGCTACGAATACGCGCCGGAACCGCTCGCTGCGCACGTGGTGGAGAAGTCGGACGCCGAAGCGTGGACGCGCGAGACGATCGCCTTTCGCGGCGCGAACGGCAAGACCGCCACGCTCTATCTCTACCTCCCGAAACAGGTCCGCCCGCCGCTGCAGGTGATCCACTACGTCCCGGCTTCGGACGTGGAGCTGGGCGTGAGCACGCTCACGCACGCACTGGAGCTGGCCATGGCGCCGCACATCCGTGCCGGCCGCGCGGTGTTCGGCGTGCTGCTCGAAGGCTACAGCGGCCGGCCGCGGCCAAACGGCGCCGAGCGTCCCAATCAGGGCAGCGATGAATACGTCGACGACATGGTCGGACGCGTGATCGACTCGCGCCGCGCGCTCGACTATCTCGCCACGCGGCCGGAGCTCGACATGAAAAAGCTCGGCTTCTACGGCCCGAGCGCCGGCTCGTCGCTCGGCCTCGTCCTGACGGCCATCGATCATCGCTACGCCGCCGTCTTCCTCCTCGGCGCCGGCGTCTCTGCCGGCGACAACACCGTGCATCCCGCCGCGCGCCGCCCGAATTTCGCGCCGCACATCACCGCACAAAAAGCGATGCTGCACGGCCGCTACGACGAATCGCAACCGCTTCGCACGAACGCGGAGCCGCTGTTCCGCATCCTGCGCGAGCCGAAGAAGCTGATCGTCTACGAAGGCGGCCACATCGCGCCGCCGGAGGTGGCCGTGCCGGCGGCGAACGCGTTCTTCAATGAAGTGCTGGGCAAGCCGTGACGATGCGTCGTCACAGGTAATCGCGGCCGGCGCGATAGCCCCACGACTCCAGCACCTTCGCGATTTCTTCACGCTCCTCGGGAATGCTCGCGACGATCAGCACGAGCGGCCGCGGCTCGCGCGCCAGCGACTCCGACGGCGCGCTGATGCGCGCGTCGATGCGCACACGCTCGCGCTCCAATCGTCGCGCAAGCGTTGCCGCGCGTGATCCGGAGCCGCAAACGACGAGCTCGCGCGCGTAACGGACGCGCGGATCGCGCGCGAGATAGCGCGCGCTCAACTCGTCCACCTCGTCCTGCGACGCGTTCGTTTCGCTCGTGCGGCAGCGCAGCAGCACGCGCGGAATCTTCACCATCTTCGCGCCCGCCTCGTGCATCCGCAGCCACAGCTCGTAGTCGGCGGGAAATGGTCCGTGCGCGTACACGAAGCGCTTGCGCATCAGCACCGAAGCGTCGGTGAACGGCGGGCCGGCGTAGAGGTTGGCGGCGATGTCGGCGGGAGTGACGATGCCGTTCTGCCAGCGCACGCGCGGATCGCCGGCACATTCGACCTGCGACGCGACGAGATCGAAGCCGCTCTCGATCCAATCGACCTGCAGCGCCAGCCGCTCGCGGTGCATCACGGCGTCCGCGTCCATCCGCGCGATGAGCGGCGCGCGCGCGGACGCGATCCCGTAATTCAGCGCCGCGACGCGACCGACCGCGCCCGGCTGCAGCAGACGCGCGCCCGCGTCGAGCAGCAACGCGGCCGACGCGTCGCCGGAGCCGTCGTCGATCGCGATCAGCTCGAACTCGCGGAACTTCTGCGCGCGGATCGACGCGAGGCATCGCGGCAGCGTCTCGGCGTCATCGCCGAACGGCAAAACGATGGAGACGCGCGGCGTGGTCACGGGAGAGGAGAGATATGATCGCACGCCACAAATCCACGACTTCAGGAGCCCGCATGAGAACGGTCATCAAGAACGGCCGCATCGTCACCGCCGTCGACGACTACCACGCCGACATCCTCATCGAAGACGGCACGATCGCCATGATCGCGAAGTCGGTCGACGTCGACGCCGATCGCATCATCGATGCGAAAGGGCGGCTGGTCCTCCCCGGCGGAATCGATCCGCACACGCACATGGAACTGCCGTTCGGCGGCACCGCCGCTTCCGACACGTTCGAGACCGGCACCATCGCGGCGGCGCACGGCGGCACCACGACCATCATCGATTTCGCGGTGCAGTCGAAAGGGATGTCGCTGACCGAAGCTGTTGACGCGTGGCATGCCAAGGCGGACGGGAACACGGCTATCGACTACGGCTTCCATCTCATCACCACCGATCTTCCCGACGAGCGGCTGCCCGAGATGAAGCGGCTCATCGATGAAGGGATCAGCAGCTTCAAGCTCTTCATGGCCTATCCCGGCGTCTTCCTCGTCGACGACGCCACGATCTACAAAGCGATGCAGACGGCCGGCGAATACGGTGGCCTGATCTGCATGCACGCCGAGAACGGCATCGTCATCAACGAGATCATCAAACAGGCGCTGGCGAAGGGACACACCGCGCCGAAGTACCACGCGCTGACGCGGCCCACGAAGGCGGAAGCAGAAGGCGTGCATCGCGCCATCGCCATCGCCGACATGGCCAAAGCGCCGGTGTACATCGTTCATCTCTCGTCGAGCGATGCGCTGGAGGAAGTGACGCGCGCGCGCGACAACGGCATCCCTGCGTTCGCGGAGACCTGCCCGCAGTATCTCTTCCTCGACTACAGCGTTTACGAGCAGCCCGATTTCGAAGGGGCGAAGTGGGTGATGACACCGCCCATTCGCGAGAAGTGGAATCAGGAAAAGCTCTGGCGCGGACTGCAGTACGACGACCTGCAGGTCATCTCCACCGATCACTGCCCGTTCTGCTTCAAGGAGCAGAAGGAGCTCGGCCGCGGCGACTTCACGAAGATCCCGAACGGCGGCCCGGGCGTCGAGCATCGCATGAGCCTCGTCTACAACGGCGGCGTGGCGCAGGGCCGCATCTCGCTGAATCGTTTCGTGGAGATCGTCTCCACCTCCGCCGCCAAGATCTTCGGCCTCTTCCCGCGCAAGGGAACGATCGCCGTCGGCTCTGACGCGGACATCGTCATCTTCGATCCGAACGAGGAGATGACCATCAGCGCGAAGACGCATCACATGAACGTCGACTACTCGTGCTACGAGGGCATGACCGTGCGCGGCGTGACGAAGACGGTGCTCTCGCGCGGCGAGCTGGTGATCGAGGAAGGGAAGTTCGTCGGCAAGGCCGGCAAGGGCTCGTTCCTCAAGCGCGGGCTCGCGTTCTCGCCGCGATAAGTTACTCTCTTCCGACACAAAAGGAGCCCACGCCAATGTCCCGAATCGTGAAATGCGGTCTCATCCAGACTTCTCTCGCCGGCGGTACCGATCAGCCGCTCGATCAGATCCGCGAGGCGCAGCTTGAAAAGACGCTTCGCTACATCGACCAAGCCGGCCAGCAGGGCGTGCAGATGATCTGCATGCAGGAGATCTTCACCGGTCCGTACTTTTGCGCCGAACAGTCCACGCGCTGGTACGACGCGGTGGAGCAGATACCCGATGGCCCGACCACGAAGCTGATGCAGGAGTACGCGGCGAAGTACAAGATGGTCATCATCGTGCCGCTGTATGAAGAGGAGTCGACCGGTGTTTACTACAACACCGCCGCCGTCATCGACGCCGACGCCACCTACCTCGGCAAGTACCGCAAGAACCACATCCCGCACGTCGCCCCCGGCTTCTGGGAGAAGTTCTACTTCCGCCCCGGCAACCTCGGCTACCCGGTCTTCCAGACGAAGTACGCGAAGGTCGGCGTTTACATCTGCTACGACCGCCACTTCCCCGAAGGCGCGCGCGAGCTGGGCCTCAACGGCGCGGAGATCGTCTTCAACCCGTCCGCCACCGTGGCCGGCCTGTCCGAGTACCTCTGGAAGCTCGAGCAGCCCGCACACGCCGTCGCGAACGGCTACTTCATCGGCGCGATCAACCGCGTGGGCTACGAAGCGCCCTGGAACATCGGCGAGTTCTACGGCCAAAGCTACTTCTGCGACCCGCGCGGCCAGTTCCTCGCCGTCGCCCCGCGCGACCAGGACGCCCTCGTCGTCGCCGACCTCGACTTCGACAAAATCCGCGAAGTGCGCAACACCTGGCAATTCTTCCGCGACCGCCGTCCCGAGACGTACAACGGAATCGTGAAGTTGTAGGTTTCGCTAGAAAATCGGCGGTGAAAGAACGGCAGCGTGAGCTGCCGTTCTTTTTTAGATCTGCGGAGTTTCGCCGCGACTGTCCGACCAGATCGCGAGAACTTCCACCACGCCCTCAGCTTCCAGGACGCGGTAGTACAAATAGTGGCCGATTCGCGAAAGATGGATCCGCCGGACTTCTGCGACGTCGACATCCTCAGCCGCGGGTCCGATGTACGGATGGTTGAGGATCAGGCGGAACACTCGCGCCAGCTCTGTCTCGACCGTGTTGCGAGCCGCGCTCCGATTGGCTCGCCACCAGCGATTGACTTCATCGATCTGGCGGCGTGCTGTGTTGCCGACATCGATGCGGAACAGCTTCGTCACTCGTCGCTCTGCAACCCACGCAACAATTCTTCCGCGGTGATCTTCTCGCCGCGATCGCATTCGGCCATTGCGTTGAGGAGCACCGCCTTCAGTTCTGCATCCACGCGAAAACCGGTCTCATGATCGTCGGCGATCAATGTCACGTCGGCTCCATCGGGAAGCTCACCCTCGTACACGATCTGCCCGTGCACGACCTTGCCTGAGGCGACTCGCATGGCCCGGATTCTAACGCAGACGCTGCGCCGAGACGCGCGCCGCGGACGCGCGCGAATGCCGCGCTCAGCTGCGTAGCGCACGCGCAGCGCGACCCGCTCGCGCGAAGGCCGCCGCGCTACGCCAGCTGCAGCGCGGCACGCACCCTCACTCGCGCCGGAACGGCGCCACCATCTCCTTCATCGCGTTGCGCAGCATCGCGCCCCGCGCCGGATCGCGCATCACCGCCGACATGAAGTTCTTCGCCTGCTCCAAGGTGATGTGCGGCGGCAGCGGCGGCACTTCCGGATCGACGCGGAACGCCACGACGCACGGCCGGTCCGCACTCAGCGCTTCATCCCACGCCTCGCCGATTTTTGCCGGATCATCCACACGAATTCCGAGCAGTCCGAGGGAGCGTGCGAACTCGTCGTACGCGAAGCCCGGCACCTGCTGCGACGCATCGAACTTCGGGTCGCCCGCCAGCACGCGCTGCTCCCACGTCACCATGTTCAGGTCGCGATTCTCCAGCACGCACACCACCAGGCGCGGATCGCTCCACTCCTTCCAATACTTCGCGATGGTGATCATCTCGTTCATGCCGTTCATCTGAAACGCACCGTCGCCGACGAGCGCGATCGCCACACGATCGGGAAACGCAAACTTCGCTGCGATGACGTACGGCACGCCCGGCCCCATCGTAGCCAGATTGCCGGAGAGCGATCCGAGCATGCCGCGCCGAAAGCGCAACGTGCGCGCGTAATAGAACGCCGTCGAACCGGAATCCGCGGCGACGATGCAGTTCTCCGGCAGCCGCGGCGAGAGCTCGTGAAAGACGCGCTCGGGATTGAT
>DASSMK010000212.1:0-16322 GCA_035688915.1 Thermoanaerobaculia bacterium | reverse complement strand
TCCGCCGCAATCGTTTCGCCTCGTGGCGGAGCTGGAAGGCTTTCAGTCCAGTTCCGTCGCGTTCAACGAGCCCGTTCCGAGCGGCGCCGCGATCGAGCTGACGCTGCGCCTCTCCGCGGTGTCCGAAAGCATCACCGTGACGGCCGCAGGACCGGCGTATCAAGACGATGCCGCCGGCGTCGATTCACCGCCGCCCGTGCCGTCGTTGCAGACGCCACTGCAATCGACGGATGAGTTGCTCAACGCCATCGCGCGCGAAACGATCGATGAAGACGACGAAGGCGACGAAGCGCTCGCGGCAACAGTGGCGGCGAAGCGGCACGAACTGCGCGGACGCGTGCTGGAGCGGATGCGCGGGATGACCTCCCCCACCGAACGCCTCCGCTACTACCTCACCGCCCGCGCCGTCCTCGGCGGCGACAAAGGCTTCCACTTCCTCGCCGCGCAATCGATGCACGACCTCGCGCCGGACCTCGCCGTGCGCATGCTCACCGATCTGGCGGAAGCGCGAAACGCCGATGCGCCGATGCTGCGCCTTCTGGCGCGGCTGCTCGATTCGTGGGATGAACCTTCGCTGGCGCGGCTGCTCCTGCAGCGCGCCATCGAGCTCGCGCCGAACGAGCCGCAGTCCGTGCGCGAGATGCTGCTGCTCGAAGCACGCGCCGGACGTCCTGCGCACGTCGACTCGTGGCGTACGCGCCTGAACGCGACGTCGAAGAAGCAGCGCGACGAATGGGGCATGAAGGAGCTGTTCGAACAGACCGACGAAATGCTGGCGCGGTGGCAGAAGACGTCATGGCTCGACCGGCAGCGCGGTGTCGATCTGCGCGACGGCGGCGAAGACGTGGACGTCCTCGTGGAATTGATGTTCGACACCGGCTGGTCGTGGGTGGACATTCACGTGAAGGAGCCGGGCGGGGAGATCGTGAAGTGGGACCACACCGAAAGCGCGGCCGGCGCGACGTTCACCGGCGGCTACATCTTCGGCTACGGCCCGGAAATCTACTCCATCCGCAACGCGCCGCACGGCACGTATCAGATCGATCTCGATTACTACGCGAGCGATCGCGTCAATCCGAGTCTGGAGACGCTGGCGCACGTCATCGTCTACAAACGCACGAGCCGCGGTCACACGGAACGAAAGGATTACTTCATGGTGCTGACGGATGATACCGAGCACCGCGAGCTGGCGAAGGTGGAGTACTGAGGGTTACGCGAGGCGGGGGAGAGTCGCAGAGTCTCAGAGTCGCAAAGTCTCAAAGTCTCAAAGTCTCAAAGAAGCGAGTGCCGCATGAGCGGGTGCTCCTCTGAGACTCGAAGACTCTACGACTCTACGACTCTACGACTCTGCGACTCTGCGACTGCTCTTACGCGATCCGCGCGATGACCAGCGTCTGGTCATCCTTCTGCGGCGCTTCGCCGACGAAGGCATCGACGGCGGTGGCGATGCGGTCGCGCAGCGTGGCGGCGGACGCGTTGAGGTCCGCCTCCATGATCTCTTCCATGCGCGGGTTGTCGAACTCTTCGCCGGCGAGGTTCTCGGCTTCGGTAATGCCGTCGCTGTAGAGCACCACCGCGGAGCCCGGCGGGAAGGGGCGTGTCTGCGTGAGGTAGCGCGAGTTCGGCAGGATGCCGATGGGAAGGCCGTGCGACTTCATCGTTTCGATGCGGCCGTTCACGATCATGTATGCGGGGTTGTGACCGGCGTTCACGAAGCGGATCGTTTCGTTTTCGCGATCGATGGAAACGAGGATGGCCGTGATGAATTTGTTCTCGGCCGACCAGTTGTGGATGTGGCGATTCAGTTCCGTGGCGATCTCGCCGATGTCGCGGCCTTCGCCGAATAGCAGCTGCGTCGCGGCGTGCAGCGCGGACACGAGCAGCGCCGCGGGCATCGACTTGCCCGCCACGTCGGCGACGAGCATCGACATCACGCCATCGCGATCGAAGAAGGCGTGGTAATCGCCACCGACCTGCCGCGCAGGCCGCGCGAGCGTGGCGATCTCCAGACCTTCCACCTGCGGAATGGTCTTCGGAAGAATGTCGCGCTGGATCGTGGCGGCCAGTTCCAGCTCGCGCTCCATGGCCTGCTTGGCCAGTGCGTCCGCGTGCAGCCGTGCGTTTTCCAGCGCGATGGCAACCTGATTCGCGAACAGCGAAAGCAACCGCAGCTCGTTCGCTTCGAACTCGCCGATGCCGCCTTCACGCGTTTCGCGATCGGCCGCCGCGAGCACGCCCATCACCGCGTTGTTGCTGCCTTTGATCGGCACGGCGACGAACGTCGAGCAATCGGGGAAGAGACAGTTCGAGCCGCCCTGAAACGTGAGCGGCTTCCCTTCCGTGCGCAGCGTTTCCATGATCTCGAGATCGAGAAAGTGCGCCTGCACTTCGCCGAACGAGCGGTAGAGACGGAACGTGTCGTGATCCTTGAGGAAGAGCGCCGCGCGCCGCGCGTTCGTGAGGGAGATCATGCGGAAAAGGATCTCGTCCGCCAGCTCGTCGACATTCAGAGTCGAGGCAATCGAGAGGCCGATGTCGTACAGCGACTCCAGCTCCCACAACCGGTACTTCAGCTGAAAGTCGCCCTCACGCGTCTCCTGCAAGAGGCGCTGGTTGGTGATGATGGTGGAGACGAAGCTCCCCGCGGCGCGCGCGAGCGAGACGTCTTCTTCACTGCCGCCGCCATCTCCCGACGCTGCGAGCGCCAGCACGCCGAACAGCTCGCGCTGCGACTGCAGCGGAATGACCACATGCGGCACCGGCTGCAGGCGCTCTTCCGCCGCCCCGTCGAGAATCTCCGGCGCAACGCACGTCTGCGATTTCGCGGCGAGGCGCAGCTCCGAAGTGTTGCCGCGGCCGTCGCGCAGATACAACGCGCCGATGTCGAACGGTGTGTGGCGCGTGAACGCGTCGAGGATGCGTCCCGGCGATGCCTTGTCGAGCTGCTGAAGCTCGCGCACGAAATCGGCGAACGGGGACGGCATGGGATGGGGAGGATATCGCAGGAGCTATTGAGCTGTTCAGCGATTCAGCTGTTCAGGCGGCACGTGGGCTCCTGAATCGCTGAACCGCTGAATAGCTGAACAGCTTCGCAGTTAAAACGTCAGCTCTTTCACCGCATCTTCTTCCGCGGTGAAGATCGAGGCGTAATTGGCCAGGCCCATGATCTGGAAGGTCTTGTGGATGACCGGGGTCAGGCAGCAGAAGGCGATGCGGCCGCCTTTGTCCATCATCTTCTCGATGATCTCGATGAGGATGCTGATGCCGATGGAGTTGACGATCTTCGTTTCGCGGAGGTTGAGCAGGAGCGTGCGCACGCCCTGATCCATCAGCTCGTAGGCGCGGTTGGCGATTTCCTCGCCGCCCACGTTGTTGATGTAGCCCTTCGTGTAAACGATCGCACCGGAATCGCCGCGGCGCTCGACAGAGACTCGCAATTCGTCAGTCATGATTTCTTCCCGTACTTCACCATATGGAGGGTGGTTCCGCCATCGGGCGCGGTGGAGATGTCGACTTCGTCCATGTGCGCTTCGATGATCTGCAGGCCCCAACCGCGCTTGTGGACGGCGCCGAGCTTGCTGCGGCGCGAGCGTGCCTCATCGACGTTGAAGCCGCGCCCCCGATCGCTGATCCAGACGTCGATCCGCGGATTGCCCTCGCCGGCGGAAGTGCCGACGAATCTTACATAGATGCGCTTGTCCGCGCTACCGGAGTGCTCGCGCGCATTGATGCACGCTTCGATGATGGCGTGGGCCATCTCGTCGATCGACTCCGACTCCATGCCGAGCTCGCGGGCGAGATTTCCGGCCGTACGCGCGGCGGCGATCTCGATGTCAGCGACCATCGGGAGAGTCAGCTCGATCTGCCGCTCGGCGGTAGCAGTCATGGCAGGTTCGTCCTGACGAGCGCTCCGGCTAGAAGGAGAGAAACAACGCGGTGGCCGTCTTGATCCACTCGGGGATTCCGCCCAGCTGATCCAGCGCGAACAGCGCCGCGGTGTTCACGGCCAGCACGCCAGGCAGCAGGTACGCGACGGAAACGGCTTCGAATTTGGTGCGAGTCTGAGCGACGAGTTTCATGGGTGACCCCCTCTGTTGTCGGGGCTCCCCTATCGCAACGCGACTGCCACCCTGCCAGATTCAGTGCGAACGCTCCTAACTCTCGATGCGCGCGTAGTTTACACGACGAAGACCAAAATGCTACCGGTGAACACCTGTGGGACAATTTGGGACAATTGCTTGCTCGATCGTCACCGGCGCGTTGCAAGTGACTGATTCCGCAACGAGATATCAGTGCACGTCCCATTTCGGGACATCAGGCCCAATTTGGGACAAGTCTTCGCGCATGCGGTAGAGCGTCTTGCGATTGACGCCGAGGATCTTGGCGGCCTGGGAGAAGTTGCCGTTGGTGGAGGCGAGAACGCGCGCCACATACCGCGCCTCGAATTCGGCCAGCGTCGGCATGTCGTTCGGCAGTTCACCCGCTGCGAGAGGTGTCGCCGATTCGGGAAGCAGAAGATCGCCCGGATCGATGACCGGATCGGTCGTCAGTGCCAGCGAGCCTTCGATGAGGTTCTCCAGCTCGCGCACGTTGCCGGGAAACGGATAGCGCATCAGCTTCTGCAGCGCTTCCTGCGTGATGCGCACGTCGCGCAGCCCTTCGCGCTTGCCGTACTTGTCGAGGAAGAAGCGCACCAGCTTGGGGATGTCTTCCTTCCGCTCGCGCAGCGGCGGCAGCGTGATCTCGACGACCTTCAATCGATAGTAGAGATCCTGGCGAAACTCCGCTTTCTCGATCATGTCTTCGAGGCCGCGATGCGTCGCGGAGAGGATGCGCACGTCGATGGGGATGCGTCGCCGGCCGCCGCCGAGCTTCTCCACTTCGCGCTCCTGCAGCACGCGCAGCAATTTGGCCTGCAGCGTGAGCGGGATGTCGCCGATTTCGTCGAGGAAGATCGTGCCGCCCTTGGCCAGCTCGAATTTTCCGGGACGCGCTTCCACGCCCGTGGCCACGCCGCGCTCGATGCCGAACAGTTCCGATTCCAGCAGCGTCTCCGGCAAGGCCGCGCAGTTGATGGCCACGAATGGACCATCTTTGCGCGGCGAGTTGCCGTGAATCAGGCGCGCCACCATCTCTTTTCCGGTGCCCGACTCGCCGCGAATGAGCACGCTCGCCTGCGAATCCGCCACGCGCGCCACGAGATCGATGACGCGCTGCATCTTCGGCGAGTCGCCCACCATCAGGCGGTCGGAGTAATCGCGCAGCATGCGCTGCTTGAGCGCGCGGTTTTCGTCTTCCAGCGTTTCGCGCACGAGATCGAGCTTGTGGAAGCGGCGCGTGTTGTCGATCGCGGCCGCGCCGATCGAAGCCATCGATTCGAGGAAGCGCAGATCGTCATCGACGAAGCTGCCCGACTTCGCGCCGCGCTCTTCCTTGCCGCCCACGCCGATCGCGCCCACGATCGCATCGCCCGCGATCATCGGCGCGATGAGGAGAGAGCTGCCTTCGGCGCCGAGGAAGCGGGAGACGGTGACCATGATGGGCTCGCGGGAGGCGATGACCTGCTTCACCGGCGGCTCGAGCAGAAACATCTCCGGCGGCGGCGAGCCGAGCTCGAACGTGAAGAGCGTTTGCACGTTCAGCTTCTCGTCGAGGGAGAAGACGAAGCCGGACGTCGCGTCGAGCACGGCCACGGCGCGATGCATCAGCTCTTCGAGCAGCTCGTCTTCGGGACGCAGCGTGTTCAGCGCGCGGCCAACGTCATAGAGCGCCTCCAGCTGGAGGAGCTTGCGACGGAGCTCGAATTGCGATTGCGGCATGTGTTGGAGTTGTCAGTGGCCAGTGGTCAGTGGTCAGTTGATTCTCGCGAACTGACCACTGACCACTGATAACTGACCACTAGCTTTTCCCCTGCGCCTTGCGACACTCGCCCAGCAAGTAATCGCATGACCAGGTCGAGTAAAACGCGGGATCGAGGTCGTAGATTCTGATGAGGAGCGGCGCGGCTTCGTCGTAGCGGCCGGTCTTCATCAGCGTGCGCGCCAGAAAGTACGTCGCGTGGAGCGTCTCCGGGATCTTCTCGTCCGCGGCCACGATGGCGCGGAAGGCGCGCTCCGCTTCGCTGAAGTTGCGGTGTTGATACGCGCAGAGTGCGCGTTCGTAAGCGCCGGGCAGATCGCACGTCGACGGCGGCGCGGCGACGGCAGACGCGGCAAGGAGTGCGAGAATGAGGGCGATGCGCAACGGCACCATGATATGCGACTCGGGATTCTAGGCGGCGGCCGCGCGGCGTGGGCGTTCGGCTCGACTTGGCAGCGCATCGGCTGGCCGCTCTCCGGCGTCTGGTTGCGCGACGAGTCGCACAGCCACATCCCCGAGCTGCTGCGGACGGCCCGGCTGGATCTCGCCGACGTGGCACGCGACTCCGAGCTGCTCCTCATCGCGGTGAGCGATCGCGCCATTGCCGAAGTGGCGGCGAACGTGCCGGCGAATACGGAGGCGCTGGTGTTTCACGCCAGTGGCGCGCTGCCGGCGATGAACGGCGGCTTCTCGCTGCATCCTCTGAAGGCGCTGCCGCCTGTCGGCGAGCCGTCGGATCTCGAAGGAACGCTGCTCGTGTTCGAAGGGGAGCATCGCCACACCGCCAAGCTGATCGCCGCCGCGGCGGGTGCGCGCTTCGCGGAAGTGAGCGCGGAACGGAAAGCGCTCTATCACGCGGCGGCCGTGTTCGGCGCGAACTACGTCGCCGCCGCGCTCGACATCGCGGAGCGGCTGATGGAGCGTTCGGGCGTCGGCGAGGCGCGCGAAGATCTCGTGGCGCTCGCGCAGTCGGCCATCGAAAACTGGCGGCGCCACAACGATGCGCGGCGCTTCACCGGCCCGGCCGCACGCGGCGACAAAGAGGTCATCCGCCATCATCTCGACGCGCTGGCCGGCGAGCCGCAACTTGCAGACATCTACAGACTTCTCGCCGCTGAGATCGCCGGTGCGAACCTTGCTACGGACGAGTAGCGGGTGCTACGATCCCCGCTCTTTCCCGTAGCACGCGGAGTCGGATCGGAATGGTCTTCTTCAACTACGCAACGATGCAGATGGCCGCGAAGATCGTGTACTACGGTCCGGGCCTTTGCGGGAAGACGACCAACCTCCACCACATCTATTCGAAGACTTCGCCGCAGAGCCGTGGCGAGATGGTCAGCCTCGAAACCGAGACCGACCGCACGCTTTTCTTCGACCTTCTGCCCATCGACGTCGGGGTGATCGGCGGCTTCAAAACGCGCCTGCAGCTCTACACCGTCCCCGGCCAGGTCTTCTACAACACCACGCGCAAGCTCGTGCTGAAGGGCGTGGACGGCATCGTCTTCGTCGCTGACTCGCAGCGCGCCATGCTCGATGCGAACGTGGAGAGTCTGAAGAACCTCCGCGAGAACCTCGCCGAGATCGGACTCAACCTCGACGAGATCCCGGTCGTGCTGCAGCTCAACAAGCGCGACCTGCCGAACATCGCCGAAGTGGAGACGATGCTGAACGCGATGGATCCGGAGCGCCGCTTCGAGCATGTCGAATCGATCGCCGCCAGCGGCGCCGGCGTCTTCGAAACGCTGAAGGTGATCTCCAAGCTCACGCTGCGCACGCTGCGCCGCCGCATGACCGGCGACGAGCCGGCCAAACCGGCCACCGGTCCGCGCGCCGCGATGCAGTTCCGCGTGCGCGACGACAACGTCGGTCCCGCGGCCGCCATCCCGACGCGCACGGTCGCGCAGCCGATACCCGCCATGCCCTCCATGGCCACGAATACCGCCGCCGCACCGGTCTTCGCGCCATCCGCTTCCTCCGAACCGACCATCGCCACCGCGCCGCCGCTCGCCGAAGCGCCACCGCTCGATCCCGTCATCGACGAAGATCCGCTCACGTCGGACGTTTTCCGTCCTCACGCGGAAGAGACGCTGGCCAGTGTGGCGAACGTCGGTGCGGGCGCGATGAGCGATGCGCCGATCGCCGCGGCCCCGCCATTCGACACACCGATTGCGTTCGACGACGCGCCGGCGCCGCAGGTCATCCCGCCTGTTGCGGACGCGCCCAAAGCGCCCGAGCCCGAGATCAATTTCAACGAGACCGCGCAGCCGCAGAAAGCGGAGCCCGAAGTGAAGACCGTGAAGGTCCGCTCTTCGGTCGACGTGATGGCGGAGCTCGAAGCGCTGCGCAAGCGCGCCACCACGCAGACGTCGGCTCCGAAGCAAGCGAAGCGCGATCCGCTCGCGGAGCTCCTCAATCCGAAGCCTGCGCCGAAGCCGAAGCCTGCCGCCGACGCGGCGCGCACCGTTCACCTGCAGCTCCCCGCCAGCGTCCTGCGCTCGAAATCCATCCGAGTTACGCTATCCTTTGAGAATGGCGACGGGGTGGTGGAGACGCGCGATTCCGAGATCCAGCTCGGCGACACCTCCGACGACGTCCAGAATCTATCGGTCAACCTCAAAATCGATCTGGCCTGAGCGCTGACGCGCTTCGCGCTGGAAGGACGTGAGGGAGGGTGCGTGCGTATGCGCAACACAGTGTTGCTGGCAGTGGCTGGTCTCTATGCCGTCGCTTGTGCGAGCTCAGCACCGGCACCACAAGCCGTTCCTGCCGCGGTGACGCAGGCAACAGCGGCGCCGACAGTCTCCGCGCAGTTCGACGTGGAGTCTTTCCGCAAGGATCTGGAGACCGCGTACACGCACATCCTCGCGCGCGCCGACAAACCGGCGCCCGACACTCCGGTGGTCGACGTCGAAGCCGCCGCCTCGATTCCCATCCCGCAGCACCGCACCATCGACTCCGCCGTCCGCCTCTTCAGCGTGGACATGAAGGATTCGATCCAGGCTTCACTCCTCCGCTCCGCGCGCTACAAGAAGCTGATCGACAAAGCTCTCGCCGACCAGCAACTGCCGAAAGGGCTCGCCTATCTTCCGGTCATCGAAAGCGCGTACGTGCCGACGCTCACCTCGCGCGCCGGCGCACACGGCATCTGGCAGTTCATGCCCGACACCGCGCGCGAATACGGTCTGCGCGTCGATTGGTGGGTGGACGAGCGCGCGGATCCGACGCTCTCGACGCGCGCCGCCGCGGCGTATCTCCGCGATCTCTATCGCCAGTTCGATGACTGGGCGCTGACGCTCGCCGCGTACAACGCCGGTCCCGGCCGCGTGAAGCGGGCCATGGAGAGCACCGGCGCCTCGTCGTTCTGGGAGCTGCTCGAACAGCAGGCCTTGCCGAAGGAAACGCGCGGCTACGTGCCAACGTTCTTCGCCACGCTGCTCATCGCCAGCGATCCGCAGACATACGGCTTCGAGCTCGGCAAGCCGTTCGACTTTGACGACAAGAAGGTGGACGTGGAAGGTCCCGTCTCGCTGCGCTACCTCGCCGAAGTGGCGGGCGTCGACGAAGATCTGCTGAAGGAAATGAACCCGTCGCTCCGCCGTTCCATCGTGCCGCCGGGACGCACCACCGTTCGCGTTCCGTCCAAAGCGGCCGACACCGTGCTCGCTCGCGCGAAGACGCTCAAGCAGGAGGATGCGTACGTCCAGCTCTGCTCGTACACCCTCCGCGACGGCGATTCCCTCAACCGCCTCGCCCGCGCCCTCGGCACGAAGCCCGAGACGCTGCAGGCCATGAACGAGCGCGACTCCGCGCGGCAGGGCGACACGATTTACCTCCCCGTCCGCGCCCGCGAGCTCGGCTCGCTCCTCGCGCACAGCGAAGACCGCGAAGTCTTCTACGCCGTGAAAAAAGGCGACACGCTCTACTCCGTCGCCAAACGCCACAACCTCACCGTGGCCGAGCTGCGCGACCTGAACGATCTCTCGTCGACGACGAAGCTTCATCCGGGACAACGGCTGCGCATTCTCGCGGCGCGGACGCTCTCGGCAGGTGGCATGTAGCGCGCGCGGAGCGCGCGCGAGTGATTAGTGATTAGTTGTTAGTGATTAGAGCGTGCTGCCGCGCTTCGGGTGATTTGCGCACTCTAATCACTAACCACTAACCCCTAATCACTCGCGGCCGCACGGCCGCCGCCTTGAAATCTCCCCCTCGCGCTGCTAGTTTCGCCGTCCCATGGCCGATAGCAGCGATTACAAGAAGACTCTCAACCTGCCGCAAACCACGTTCGCCATGAAGGCGAACCTGCCGCAGAACGAGCCGAAGCGGCTCGAAAAGTGGCAGGCGATGGGGCTCTACAACCTCATCCGCGAAAAATCCGCCGGCCGGCCCAAGTTCATTCTTCACGACGGGCCGCCGTACGCGAACGGCAGAATTCACATCGGCCACGCCCTCAACAAAACGCTTAAAGACATCGTGGTGAAGTCGCGCACGATGCTCGGCTTCGACTCGCCGTACGTGCCGGGCTGGGATTGCCACGGCCTCCCCATCGAGCACGCCGTCGACAAAGAGCTCGGCTCGAAGAAGCGCGAGATGCAGCCGGCCGAGATCCGGCGCGCCTGCCGCCAGTTCGCCGCGAAGTACGTCGACATCCAGCGCGCCGATTTCGTCCGCCTCGGCGTCTTCGGCGATTGGGATCATCCGTACACCACGATGTCCTTCGATTACGAAGCCGACATCGCCACCGCCCTCGGCGGCTTCTTCGCCGCCGGCGCCGTCTACAAAGGCCTCAAGCCGGTGCATTGGTGCACGTACGACCAGTCCGCGCTCGCCGAAGCGGAAGTCGAATACCGCGAGCACACTTCGCCCTCCGTCTACGTGCGCTTCCGCATGACCGATGAAGCCGTGCGCGAGCTCGACCTCCCGATCGAAAAACCGCTCTGGGCCGTCATCTGGACCACCACGCCGTGGACGCTGCCGGCGAATCTCGCCATCGCGGTGAAGCCGGATTACGAATACGCGGTCGTCGAGCACGACGGCGAGAACTACCTCCTCGCGCACGATCTCGTCGCCACCGTCGCGCCGAAATTCGGCTGGAGCGACGCGAAGGCCGGCAAGATCTTCAAAGGCTCGACGCTCGAGCAGCTCCGCTACAAGCACGCCTTCCTCGATCGCGAAGGTCTCTTCGTTCTCGGCGATTACGTGACGCTCGACGCAGGCACCGGTCTCGTGCACACCGCGCCCGGCCACGGCGCCGACGACTTTGCCACCGGCCGCCGCTACGGTCTCGACATCTACACGCCCGTCAATCATCGCGGGGAGTACACGAACGACGTGCCGCGCTGGGCCGGCCTGCACGTGTTCAAAGCGAATCCGCAGATCGTCGAGCTGCTCCGCGAAACCGGCGCGCTCGTTCTCGGCGAGCAGATCACGCACTCGTATCCGCATTGCTGGCGCTGCAAGAACCCGATCATCTTCCGCGGCACCGAGCAGTGGTTCATTTCGATGGAGAAGAACGATCTCCGCAAGCGCGCGCTCGAAGAGATCGACAAGGTGAAGTGGGTGCCGTCGTGGGGCCGCGACCGCATCTACGGCATGATCGAGAACCGTCCCGATTGGGTCATCTCGCGCCAGCGTCTGTGGGGCGTTCCCATCACCGTGCTCTATTGCGAGCAGTGCAACGAGTCCGTCACCTCGCCCGAGCTGTTTGAGAAAGTGGCGAGCTACTTCCGCACCGAAGGCGCCGACGCCTGGTACGAACGTCCGGTCACCGACTTTTACGACAAGCCGTGCACGTGCGGCAGCACGTCGTTCCGCAAAGAGACGGACATCCTCGACGTCTGGTTCGACTCCGGTTGCTCACACCTCGCCGTGCTCAAACGCTGGCCCGATCTGCGGTGGCCGGCCGAGGTTTATCTGGAAGGGCATGACCAGCACCGGGGATGGTTTCATTCGTCGCTGCTCGTCGGTACCGCGCTCGAAGGCAGCGCACCGTTCAAGGAAGTGGTCACGTGCGGCTTCGTGCTCAATGAAGCGGGCGACAAGATGTCGAAGTCGTCCGGCAACGCGCTCTCGCCGCAGGATGTGATCAAGCAGAGCGGCGCGGACATCCTGCGCCTCTGGGTGGCCGTCAGCGACTACACCGACGACATGCCGTTCGGCCCACAGATCATGCAGCGCACGGCGGACGGCTATCGCAAGATCCGCAACACCGCGCGTTTCCTGCTCGCGAATCTGAGCGACTTCGATCCTACCAAAGATGCGCTGCCGCTCGGCGAGTTGCTGCCGGTCGATCGCTGGATCGTGGACCGCGCGGCGAAGACCGTCGATCGTTGCCGCCAGGCGTACGAAGAGTACGAGTACCACGTCGTCTATCACCGCGTGCTCGAGCTCTGCACCGTCGATCTCTCCGCGATCTATCTCGATGCGGCGAAGGACACGATGTACTGCGATGCGCCCGCCTCGCGCGAGCGCCGCAGCGCGCAGACCGCGATGTATGAAGTGCTGCGCGGCATGGTTGGCGTGATCGCGCCGATCCTCACCTTCACCGCCGACGAGATCTACGAAGCGATGCCCGGCGCGAGCGAAGCGTCGGTGCATCTCACCGACATGCCGAAGATCACCTCGCCGCTCACGAGCGACGAAGCGAACGCGTTCACGCGCGTGCTGCGTTTGCGCGACGCCGTGCTGAACGTGCTGGAACGCGCGCGCGCCGCGAAGCAGATCGGCCAGTCACTCGAAGCCGACATCACGCTGCACGGCGACGTCGCAGCCGTTCTCGGCAACGCCACGCTCGATCTCGCGAAGCTCTTCATCGTCTCGCACGTCGACATCAAGCCGGCCGACGATTCCATCGCCGACGCGGCGGAGATCGAAGGCGCCGGCCGCATCGGCATCACGATGTCGCTCGCGCGCGGGAAAAAGTGCGGACGCTGCTGGCAGTATCGCGAAGAGGTGGAGAACGAAGGCGAGGCCTGCGCGCGTTGCCGCGACGTCGTGGACAGCATGGCCATCCCCGAACAGCCGACGGTCTGAGCTGTACGGTGTTACTCTGCTCTGCAGTAAAAACAGAGGAGGGCCCCATGCCGATCAAGACCAAAGACGTGAAGAAGGTCGCGAAGAAAGCGATCAAACAGGCCAAGGGCGCCGCGGAAGACGCGATGGAAGCGGCGGCCAAAAAGGCCAAACCGGCCATCAAGGCCATCAAGAAAGCGGCCGCGCCGAAGGTCAAAGCGGTGAAGAAAGCCGTGCGCGGCGCGGCCAAGGACGCTCTCGAAGCCGGCGCGGTCAAACTGAAGAAGGCCGCGAAGGCGCTGTAACGCGCCCACGACGACTCGAGTGCGTTACGCCGACCTCCATACCCACACCCATCACTCGGACGGCACGCGCTCGCCGCAGGAAGTGGTCGATGTCGCGCACGCGCACGGCATCGACATCCTCGCCATCAGCGATCACGACAACCTCGCTGCGTATTACGAAGTGAAGCGTTACGCCGATGAGCGCGGCGTGACGCTCATTCCCGCCATCGAGTTCTCGTGCGGCTTCGAAGGGAGCGACATCCACGTCCTCGCCTACGCCTTCGACGCATTCAACGAGCGCATCGAGCAGCGGCTGCGCGGCTTTCGCGACACGCGCCATCAGCGCGGCTACGCGATCGTCAAGCGCCTCGCATCTCTCGGCGTGAACATCGATCCCGCACGCGTCGACGAGCTGGCCGGCGGCGGCGCGATGGGACGCCCACACGTCGCCCGCGCGCTCGTCGAAAAAGGCTACGCCACCTCCGTCGCCGACGCCTTCGACAAATACCTCGGCACCGGCAAGCCCGCCTACATGGAGAAGGAACGCTTCGCCATCGAAGAAGCGGTGTCGCTGATTCGCGATGCGGGCGGCGTGACGAGCGTCGCGCATCCCGTGCTCTATCCGAATCACGAGAAGCTCGTCCCGCGCCTCCTCGACCTCGGCATCGACGCCATCGAAGCGATCCACCCGCAAGTCGACGACCTCAATCGCGAGCGCTACACCAACCTGGCGCGCTTCCGCGGCCGCTTCATCACCGGCGGCTCCGACGACCACGGCGCGGTGAAGACGAAAGAAACCCTCGGCACCGTGCGCGTTCCGGAAAGCGCAATCGCGCCGATTCTCGAGCGTCTGGGGTAGGCCGTCCGCGCGCGACTGCGCTCACAGGCCCGTCCCCCACCCGACCAGGCTCAAAGGCTCACAGGCTCACAGGCTCACAGTGGAACCGGCGCGAAGGCGGCCGCTATGCTGAGAATGCACATGGCTTGTGCGCACTGTCCCAATCTCGCGCAGAATGTGCTGCTCTGAGGCCGGCGCGCGCGATTGCGCTCACAGGCTCGGCCCCCCAACCGCCCAGGCTCACAGGCTCACAGTGGAACCGGCGCGAAGACGGCCGCTCTGCTGAGAATGCACATGGCTTGTGCGCACTGTCCCAATCTCGCGCAGAATGTGCTGCTCTGAGCCTGTGAGCCTGTGAGCCTGTGAGCCTACCCCGGTGCTAAAAACCATCTACCTCGCCCTGCTCGTCCTCGCCATCGCCGGCGACGCGCGCATCTTTCTCTTCGTCATGAACCGCATCGTCTTCGGCGGTCACAAGGAAGAGAAGGCGGAGCTGCACTGGCTGATGTACGCGGTGCCGCCGCTGCTCGTCTTTCTGACGCTGCTCTTCTGGCCGCTCTCGCAATGGGTACGCTGGGCGGCTGCGCACGATCTCGTCGAGCGCGTCACGCCGGCGCCGTTCGAGCGCATCGTCTTCTCGCTCGCGCTGGCGAAGCTCGGCGCGTCATGGCTCTTCATCGCGGCCGGCATCGGCGCGTACTGGATCGTCGACCGCATCCGCACCACGTTCATCGCACCGAAGCCGGTGCCCGGCACGACCACGCTCCCCTCGCGCATCGCTTCCGTGGAACGGCGCCGCGACGAAGGCAACGCCGGCGTCGAGCGCCGCCAGATCGGCACGCTCGCGAAAATCGCGCGCGCCTTCGGCGCACACAACGACGTCAACGACATCGAAGTCACGCAGCACGAAGTATCGATCGCCGATCTGCCGCCGGAGTTCGACGGCTATCGCATCGCCTTCCTCACCGACACGCACGTCGCGCCGTTCATGCGGCCGGAGCTCTATCGCGCCGCCGTCGCCGAAGCCGTCGCGTTCTCCCCCGATCTCATCCTCCTCGGCGGCGATTTCGTCACGTGGCAGAAGCACATTCCGCTGCTCGCTGAAGTGCTGCTCCCCGGCCTCACGGCGCGCGACGGCGTGTTCGCAGTGCTCGGCAATCACGATTACTGGGCGAACGCCGAACAGGTGATGGCCACCATGCGCGCCGGCGGCGTCGAGTTTCTCATCAACCGTTCGATCGCCATCCAACGCGGCAGCGCACAGCTCGCGCTCCTTGGCATCGATGAGATTTATCGCGGCCATCCCGATCCCGACGCCGCTTTCTCGCGCGTCGATCCGCACGTCCCCTGCCTCGGCATCAGCCACCATCCCGACATCATCGATCGCCTCGACGGACGCCGCATCGACCTCCTCGTCTGCGGCCACACGCACGGCGGGCAGATCCGCTTTCCGCTGTTCGGCTCGGTCGTCGTGCCGTCGAAGCACGAAGGCCGTTACGCCGCCGGATTTCAACGCGAAGGCGGTGTGTTGATGTACGTCAGCCGCGGCGTCGGTGCGATTCCACCGCTGCGCATCCTCTGCCGTCCCGAGGTTGCGACGTTCGTGCTGCGGCGCAGCGCGTGATGATCCCAAACCGTTTGTCTGATGTCTGGCCGTCGCTCGAGCGCCTGGCGCGCGAAGAGGGCGTGCTGCGTCTCGGCGCGAGCGATCTCGCAGATGCGCACGCCGCGCTGTTCGACGAATGGATCGCGCGCGGACATCACGCGTCAATGCAGTATCTGGCGAAGAACTCCGCCGTTCGCCGCAATCCGCACGAGCGCTGGCCGTGGGCGCAATCGGTCATCGTGATTCTCGTGCCGTACTCCGCGTCGCGGCCCGAGGCACCGGAAGGCGCGCTCAGTCACACCGTCGCGCGCTACGCCCTCGGCGACGATTACCACGACGTGCTCGACGCCATTCTGCGCAAGTTCGAAGCGGCGCTGGCAGGCGTCAAGACGTGGCGTTACGTCGATACCGGTCCGCTCTCCGATCGCTCTCTCGCCGCGCAGGCAGGCCTCGGCTGGATCGGCAAGAACGGCATGCTGCTCGATGAGCAACACGGCTCGTACTTTTTCATCGGTACGCTGCTCACCGCGCTCGAAAACGACATCGATGCGGAAGCAGTCGCGGATCGCTGCGGCACGTGCACGCGTTGCCTCGATGCCTGTCCAACCGATGCGATTCTTGCCGATCGCACGCTCGATTCGCACCGCTGCATCAGCTACGCGACGATCGAACATCGCGGCGCGCTCGACATCGGCGTGCACGGCCACACGTTCGGCTGCGACATCTG
>DASSMK010000211.1:0-3520 GCA_035688915.1 Thermoanaerobaculia bacterium | reverse complement strand
GACTTTGTGACTCCAATCCCATGTTTACGGGCATCATCCTCCACTCCGCCACCCTCGAATCGTTCGAGCGTCTGCCGAACGGCGCGCGCTTGCGCCTGCGCACCACCGATCCCGAGCCGTTCGTGCGCGGCGAGAGTCTGGCCGTGAATGGTGTCTGCCTGACCGTGTTGCCGCAGGATGACGGCGCGCTCGTTGCCGATCTTTCCGATGAGACGCTCGCGCGCACGACGCTCGGATCGCTCGGCGTCGGCATGACCGTGAACGTGGAGCGCGCGCTGGCGGTCGGCGATCGCCTCGGCGGACACATGGTGCAAGGCCATGTCGACACGACGGGCGCGCTGATGTCGATCACGACCGAAGGCGAGTTCGCGGTGTATCGCTGGAGCTATCCGGCGCAGTTCGCGCCACTCGTAGTCAGCAAGGGCTCGATCGCGGTGGACGGCGTCTCGCTGACGATCGTCGAACCGGATGCGTCGAGCTTCGCGGTGGCGCTGATTCCGGAGACGCTGCGCCGCACGAACATCGGCAATTCGCACGTCGGCGACGCGGTGAACCTGGAGTTCGACATGGTGGCCAAGTACATCCGCAACCTCGTTGCGCCGTATATTGCGCGCAGCGCGTGATCCTCTACCGCAAAACGAATTCGTTTCGCCTGCGCCGTTTTCCTGCGCCCGAACCGCCGTTCTGGTGCGCCGGGGCCATTGCTCCGTACGGCGCGCGCCGCGCCACTCCGATCGCCCTCGATTACGCCGCGCTCCGCGCCACCGCCGCGGAAAAAGCGGACGTCACGGTCTCCGAAAACATGCGCGACGAGCTCGAACGCACGCGCACGCTGCCGTCGCCGATGCTCATCGACGCCGCGGAACAAGCGGAGGTCGTCTTCCGCCGCGGCGAAGACGCGCTGGCCATTTGCGCGGAGCGCCGCATCGCGCCGCTGTTCCTCACGTCCACACGCGGTGCGCTGCCGCGCAATGCGCCCGATGACACGGTGATCGCGATCGCCGCGTGGCCGCTCGATCTCGACGCGCTGGCGGAGCTCTTCGCCTCCGCGTCAGGACGCTGGGGCGTGGCGGTGCCGGTGATCTATCCGGTTTCCACCGCGCCCGATTTGCTCGCGCCGCTCGCCGATCTCGCGCAACAGCACGGCGCCACGTTCTTCGCCGCGCTGCCGCTCGACGTGGACGCCACCGCGCGGCAGTCGCTCGCGCAATCGCTCGATCTCGACGACGACACGTACGCCATGCTTTTCCACGCCGATCTCGAACCGGTGCAGATCGCGACGGAACGTCACATCGCCGCGCTGGCAGCGGAACGCAGCATGGCGGACTTCATCGTCCCGCCGCGCTGGCCCGAACGATCGAACTGGAACGGCGCCGCGATGCTCACACTCACCGCGTCGCGCATGATCGCGATGGACCACGATCTCGATCTAGCCGGCACGATTGCGCGCAGTGCGCGCGCGGTCGCGGAGCTCGACAAATCGATCCAGCGCATCGCCGAAGCCGCGAGCCTGTCCATCGTCGAA
Source organism: Thermoanaerobaculia bacterium (assembly GCA_035688915.1). Lineage (GTDB taxonomy): Bacteria > Acidobacteriota > Thermoanaerobaculia > Gp7-AA8 > Gp7-AA8 > DASSMK01. Next base: position 1,995 of record DASSMK010000211.1, on the reverse strand, counting down.
ACACTCGATGAAATCAGTGTGGAGATGCTCGAGGAGTGGATCGCCACCGGCGACTCGGGATTCGCGCGGCACGTGAACAAGATGTGGCGCTCGAAGCCGCTGAGCTACTGAGCGGCGGAGCTCTTCTTGTGCTCCACCTTCACCTTCGTGCGGATGCCGCCGCGCACGTAAAAGTCCCCTTCCACTTCCAGGAAGCGCGGTTCGATCGCCGCGATCACGTCGTCCGCGATGCGATTCGTCACCGCTTCGTGGAACGCGCCTTCATCGCGATACGACCAGAGATAGAGCTTGAGCGATTTCAGCTCCACGCATTTCGCGTCCGGCACGTAGCGGATGCGAATGGTCGCGAAGTCGGGCTGACCGGTCATCGGGCAGAGGCAGGTGAACTCCGGCGCTTCGAACGTGATCTCGTAATCGCGTTGCGGGTTGGGATTGGGGAACGTTTCCAGTGTTTTTGAGGGCTTGGTGGCCATGCACTACCGCTTAACAGGCGCGCCCGCCATCAATTTCTGATTCAGCTCTTTGATCCGTTCCTGCAGCTGCGTGATCTTCGCCTGCGCGTCGCTGCGCAGACGCTCGTTCTCGCCGCGCAGGCGCGCCACTTCCTCATCCTTCTGGCTCTGGCCGCCCTGCTGCTGCGCAACCTGCGAGCGGAGGAAATCGAGATCGTGGCGCAGGTTGTCGATCTCTTCGTCTTTATCGCCGAGGCGCTGGCGCCACTGGACTTCCTGCTCTTCGTAGAGGCGCTTGATGTCCATCAGCTCGGTGATCTGCGAAAAATCGGAGTAACTCGGGGCCATGTCTCCTCCCTGGCGGACGCGCTCTTCGATCTGCGGGAAGAGCTTGCGGAGCTTGAGCGAAAGATCGTCGGCATCGCTCGAAAGCGCCATGGCGTCCTGATACGAAATCTTCTGGTGCACGAGCAGCGCGATGAGCGACTGATTCATCGACTGCATGCGATAGAGGCCGACCGACGACTCCATCTCTTCGAGGATGTCCTTGGTCTGCCCGTCTTCGATCAGCTTGGCGATACGCGGCGAATTCTTCAGCACTTCCACCGCGGCCGTCATGCGGCCATCCACCGTCTTCACCAGCTTCAGCGAGATGATGCCGCGCAGCACGAGCGAAAGCTGCGCGCGGATCTGCTTGTGCTGATCGACGGGAAAGGCGTCGATGATGCGGTCGATGGTCTGCGCCGCGTTGTTCGTATGCAGCGTGGAGAAGACGAGATGGCCCGTCTCCGCGGCGGTGAGCACGGTCTGCATCGTCTCCACGTCGCGCATTTCGCCGACCATGATCACGTCCGGATCCTGGCGCATGGCGTTGCGCAGCGCTTCTTTGAAGCTCGGCGTGTCGGTGCCCACTTCGCGCTGCGAGATCGCCGCGACTTTGTCCTGAAAGAGAAACTCGATCGGATCTTCGATCGTGACGACGTGCAGCGGCTCGTGATCGGCGATGTGCAGGAGCATGGCCGCGAGCGTCGTCGATTTGCCCGAGCCGGTGGGGCCGGTGACGAGCACGAGTCCATCGGGAATCTGCGTCAGATCGACGATGGATTGCGGCAGCTCGAGCTGGTCGATGTTCTGCACGAGAATCGGGATGCGGCGGAACACCGCGCCGACCGTGCCGCGCTGCATGTACATGTTCGCGCGGAAGCGCGCCACGCCCGCCACGCCATACCCGAAGTCGACCGACTGCTGCGCGTCGAATTTTTCACGCTGCGCGCGATTGAGCAGCGGCAGCAGCATCTTCTCGAGATCGGCGGGCTTGAGCGCATCGGTCTTGACGGGGATGAGCTTCCCCTGCACGCGCACGAGCGGCGGCCGCATCGGCTTCAGATGAAGATCCGAGGCCTGCTGCTTGGCCATGTAGATGAGCAGGTCGTTGAGCGTGAATTGCGGCGAGGCTTGCTGCGCCTCGGGCTGGGGTGCTGCTGCGGTCACGCCGCGGATTATAAGCGTCCGGCGCGCTGTGCGCGCCGTCGCGCAGGCTCAG
>DASSMK010000210.1:0-7932 GCA_035688915.1 Thermoanaerobaculia bacterium | reverse complement strand
GTGAGCCTGGGGGGGGGGCGGCCCTAGGCGCCGACCGTTCCCACTCGCTCCGCCGGGTACACCTTCACGTTCACTTCGCGCGCGTAATGGCGGATCGGCGCTTCCTGGCCGCGCTTGATGCCGGCGGCCCAGATCAGCGTTTCGTCGAGCTCCAGCACTTCGGCGCGTTGCAGCGGATACGGCTGATGATGGACGCGCGCGCGGTAGAGCTGGTGTTCGTTCTCGGCGTAGAGGATGTAGCGCTCCGCGAGAAAGTGCTCCAGCGTGCCGGGAGCGGCGGGGCCGGAGGGACCTTCCGTGGGACGGTAGCGGAGATGCGCGTGTGCGGGCATCGGGCCGCGCGGATCGTCGCGATGCGAGCGGAAATCGACGAGCGGCAGCGCATCGTCGGCGACCGTCATTTCGATCGGCGCGTGAAAGTAGTTGAGGTGATACGCGGCGCGCGCGGCGGCGACGGCGATGGTGCTCGCGGCATCGAGGCTGAAGAACCAGACGCCGGGATTGGTCCCCTCGTGATGCACGTACGTGCGCACGTTGATCTCGTGAAAGTTGGAGACGCCGGGCAGCGGCGGCGCGAGCACGGGCCGCGCGCCGCTGACGGTGAACGGCACCAGTCCGACGTAAGCCCTCCCTTCGTACGTGTCGATGGTGAGGCGCGAAGGGATGAGCTTCTGCAGCTCCGCGGCGGGCACTTCCCAATGCAGGAAGGCCAGGTGATGCCAGTTCTGGTACATCAGCACGGGCTGGTCGGGCTCGAGCGTCGGCGTGATGCGGTCGATGGTGTCGTGTTGGTGCATCTCATGCTCCTGCGAAGCAATGCCGGAGCCATCCACAGAGTTCTGGATTGATAATGAGGTTCATCATGAAACGTTACGCCGTCATCGCCGGGTCTCTGGCTGCGTGTCTCCTTTTGACGCTCGCCTGCGCTTCCTCCACCAACAAAACGCCGGGGAAGATGGCGAAGCCGGACATTCAGTTCGGGCAGCTGGTCGGTCCCGCGGAGCTGGGCTATCCGCGCGGCACGTTCGACGTGCAGTTCGGCATGCGCGTGACCAACAAGGCGCAGGAGAAGCTGATCGTGCGCAGTATCGAGCTGCAGAACGTAGGCGTGGGCGGCCCTTACGCCGTGCGCACCGAAACCTACTTTTTCAACAAGGAAGTGGCGCCCGATCAGTACATCGATCTCGCCTTCTGGGCGCACGCATACGGCGTGGGCAACCCGTTCGCCGTCGACGCGACCGCGCCGGTGACGATCCGCGCGGTGGTCTACTTTGATTCGCCGGCGGGTCCGTTCCGGCAGGTGTTCGTGAAGAACCTGCAGCAGAGTTTGACGGTGAGGTAGAGGGAGTCGACGAGTCGTAGAGTCTCAGAGTCGTCGAAGGGCGCGGCGTATCTTGCGCAGTCTCTTCTCTGAGACTCAGCGACTCGACGACTCGGCCTACTCGAAGACGTCGTACTCCGCCACCGGCAGCTCCACCGGCTCGGTCCAGCGCCACGTTTCGAACACGTAGAGATCGAAGAGGACGAGCACAACTTCGCGGCTCATGTGCCAGCGCGAGTGCAGGCCGTCGCGCAGGCCGCGCTTCGACTCCTTGATCATGTGTTTGAGGTCGTAGATGACCGTGTGCTGCTGGCGGTAGCCGGCGCGCGAACAGAAGCAGTTCAGCGCCGCTTCGATCTTGTAGTGCGACTGATAGCGCGGCGGCACGGCTTCGAAGACGCCGCGGCGCATGACGCGAATGCCGGAGAGCACCGGCCCGAACTGCAGGTTGAGGTGGAAGAAGTTCGCGACGCGGCCACGGTCGCGCACGCCGATGTTCATGTCGCATTCGCCGCGGAGCACCGGAGAGACGAGCGTTTCGATGTGCTCCTGCGAGACGTTGTACATGTCGCCGTCGCAGAAGAAGAGGATGTCGTTCGACGCGTTCGCCACGCCGACTGCCATGGCGAAACCTTTCCCATGATTTTCGTGCAGCGCGACGGTGCGCACGCGCTGAAAGCCGCGGGCAATGGCGACGGTGTCATCCGTCGATCCGTCGCTGACGACGATGATCTCGTCGATGAGCGGGCTGGAGGTCAACCCCGCGAGTACGGCCGCGATGGTCTTTTCCTCGTTGTATGCCGCAACGATGGCTGTCGTGCGCAATCCTTCTCCTTACGGGCCCGTACCCAGCCACCCTGCAACGGGTAGACCACGGCGGATTCTACTTGATTGCGGAACCTTGCCCGAACCGGGCTTTGCGTTTGCAATCTCCGCCCGCCGTGATGAAACGATCTCTCACACTCGGCAGCGCGCTGGCGGTGCTCTGCTTCGTGTTCGCCGCCGCCTCGCTTCTCTCGAGCTGCAGCACGGTGCAGAAGGTGCTGCACATCGAAAATCCGCGCTACTCGATCCGCAACATCCGGCCGCGCGTCGACATCGCCCTGCCGCTCTCGGCGTCCTCCATCGACTTCGATTTCACACTGGGAGTGGACAATCCGAACTCGGTCGCCCTTCGTCTCGACCGGATCGACTTCAACCTGTTCCTGAACGAAAACCACATTCTGGACAGCGTGAGCGACCAGGGCATCAACATCCCGGCGCGCGGCATCGGCGACGTGCACCTCACCACGCGCGTCGGCTACCAGAACATCCGCAACATCTTCAGCGAAGTGGCGAGCCTGATTCAGGGCAACCGCGCCCGCTACGAGCTCCGCGGCAACGCGTACTACAACACCCCCCTCGGCACGATGAAGTTTCCGGTGACGGTGTACTCGAGCCGGTAGGCGCCGCGCCCCCCCCTTCCCAGGCTCATGGGCTCATAGGCTCATGGGCTCATAGCAGCGCGTTTTGCGTCGAGAAGGTTCGCTCTTCGCGCTTGCCGGGTGTTCAGGCTCAAAGGCTCACAGGCTCACAGGCTCACAGCAGCGTGCGGCGGCGCGAGGCTGAGGGCTTCTCGCAATTGCGGTCACGAGCGCAGACCGCGGCTTCTGGCGAGACGCGCGCTGCTCTGAGCCTTTGCGCCTTTGAGCCTTTGAGCCTGCCCCACCGTGCCACATGCGCAGCACGCCGTACGTTGCCACGCACGCGCTGCTTTGAGCCTGTGAGCCTGTGAGCCTTTGAGCCTGCCCACCGTGCCACATGCGCCCACGCGCACGTCGCCATACGCGTGCTGCTCTGAGCCTTTGCGCCTTTGCGCCTTTGCGCCTTTGAGCCTGCCCCGGCGGGCCTTGGTCCCGGGCGGCCACATGCGCAGCACGCGCACGTTGCCATGCGCGTGCTGCTATGAGCCCATGAGCCTATGAGCCCATGAGCCTGGGCGGGCGGCGGCGGCGGTCGGGCCTACCGCGTCGCGTCGCTCGTGACGGTGATCGTCTCCGCCACGTACTGCCCGTTCTGGTTCGAGCCGCGGATCGAAACCTGATCGCCGCGCTCCAGGTCGCTCACGTGGTACGTCTGGTTGTTGTACATGACCTGCGTGTTGTTCGTGTAGTACACGACCTGATTCGACTGCTCGTTGCGCAGGTTGTTGACGTAGCCGACGTCGAGATAGATCCGCTGACCCGACGTATCGACGCTGTTCACCGTCCCCTTCACATCCGAGCTCTGCGTCGACGACGGGCTGCCGAGAATGATGTTGCCGAGATCGCCGAGGCCGCCGCTCGAGCCGCAGGAAGCGAGCAGAAGGGCCATGGTCCCGATTAAGATTGCGTTTCGCATCAATGCCTCCTGATGCCCATGAAGAGCAAGGACCGAGCCGTTTGACCGATCGCCGAAACCGCTGGCTCATCCCCTCGCTCGCGGCGCTTCTCTATTTTTCTCAAGGCTTTCCGTTCGGCATCGTCACGGAGACGCTGAACCTTTATCTGAGCGTGAAGAAGGTCCCGCTCACCGAGATCGGCCTCCTCTCCAGCGTCGGACTCGCGTGGACGCTGAAGGTGTTCTGGGCGCCGCTCATCGATCTCTTCGGCACGTATCGCCGCTGGATCTTCGGCTCGCTCGTCGCGCTCTCCGGCTCGCTCGCGTTGATCGCCGCGGTGCCGCAGGCCACGCCTCTCTTCTGGATCGCCGCCGCCGCGGTGGCGATCGCCTCCGCGACGCAGGACATCGCCATCGATGCCCTCACCATCCGCATCACGCCGCGCGATCTCCTCGGCCCCGTCAACTCCGCACGCGTCACCTCGTATCGCGTGGCCATCATCGCCGCGGGCGGCGCCGTCGCGGTCGCGGCGGATCGCATCGGCTGGCGCGCATCGCTGCTCGCCTGCGCGGTCGTGCCGCTCGTGCTCCTCGCCGTTCTCGCGGTTGCCATTCGCGACGATCCTTCCACGTCCGCTCCCTCCGCCATCGTGCATGCTCCGTTGCGCGCGCTGTGGCAATGGCTCGCGCGTCCCGGCTCCCTCGCTCTCCTCGCCGTCATCCTTCTCTATCGCCTCGGCGATTCCGCGCTGTCGCCGATGATCAAGCCGTTCTGGATCGCGCGTGGGTTTTCGGCGGCCGAGGTGGGGAACGTGATCACGACGCTGGGGATGATTTGCACGATCGCGGGTGCAATCTCCGGCGGCGCGTTCGTGGCGCGCTACGGCATCTTCCGCGGCCTGCTCTGGCTCGGCCTCGTGCAGATGCTCTCCAACCTCGGCTACGCCTGGGTCGCGTCATCGACCGCAGATCGCGCGTCGCTCTATCCCGTCGCCATCATCGAGACGTTCTGCGGCGGCCTCGGCATCGCGGCGTTTCTCTCGTTTCTCATGTCGATCTGCGACAAGGAGAACGCCGCCACGGAGTACGCGATGCTGAGCGCGGTCTTCGGCCTTTCGCGCACGCTGGCGGGAATGGTCAGCGGCGTCTTTGCGCAGCGGATGGGTTACGCGCCGTACTTTTGGGTCACCGCGGCGTTGGCGCTGCCGGGGCTGGCGCTGCTGTTCGTCATTCGGGAGCGGGTCCGCGCCACTCCGGCCACGGTCGTGACGGAAGCGTAGCCTTGATGCGGCGCACGAGCCGCGAGAGCTTCGCGCTCGGCGCTTCGCCCGGCGCGGCGATGTCGGTTTCGGGATGGCGTTCGCCGAGCAGAATCTCGCGCGTGCGAAGATCGCCGAGGTGGATGAGATCGGAGAGGACCGGCCAGCGACGTTCGGTGAAGCTGATGGGAAGCCGGTGCCGCGGACGGATCACCACGACGCGATCGCGCAGCGCGGCGGGAATCTCGTGATCGACGTCGTGCGCGCTTTTGAAAATGCCGCCTTCCGATTCGCCTTTCATCGTCACCAGCACGACCATGTCGCAGCCTTCGGCGAACGCCTTTTCGTACGGCGCGTTGTCCGTCACGCCGCCGTCGCCATAACGCTCGCCGTTGACGAGAGGTGTGTGTGTGTAGAACGGCGGAAGGAAGTTCGCCGCGAGCATCACGTCGACCGGATTCGCGAACTGCCGCGCGTCGAGGAGGACGTTCGACCGATCGCTCAGTCGTGTCAGCGAGATGAAGCAAGGCAGCGCGTCGGGCTCGTGCAGCCGCGCTCCGATGAAGCGTCCGAAATTGCGGCGGTGCATCTTCGCGTACTGCCACGGCGAATGCTCGACGAAGAGATTGCGCACATCGAGGTGCGGCATGCGCATGAACGACTTCCAGTAGAAGCGGATGCGCTGCTCCTGCCGCGCCGCGACGATGGCCGCGTTCCACGCGCCGGCCGAAACGCCGGCCGTCATGACGGGACGGATGCCGAGCTCGAAGAGCCGCTGGATGACGCCGACCTGAAATGCGCAGCGGGAGGAGCCGCCGGAAAACACAAAGCCGATCTTTTGCGCTTCACGTAAACGGGAAAATGCTTCTGTCACTGCTCGCAATGGTAAAACAGACCCGCCAACCATGCGCCACCGCATATTCATCGACGCTCTCGAACCGGAGATCACCGTCCGCGGCGACGAGTTCCACCACGCCATTCGCGTCGTCCGCGCGCGCGAAGGCGAAGAGGTGGAGCTGTTCGACCGCGAAGGCCGCGCGGCGCGCGGAACGATCGCCACGATCGCGCGCGATCACGCCGTGATCCGCATGGACGACGCGCTGCCGTCGCGCGAATCGCCGGTGGCCATTCATCTCGCGATGGCCATCATTCAGCTCGAGAAGTTCGAGCTCGTCTTGCAAAAGGCGACGGAGCTCGGCGTGCGCTCGTTCATCCCGCTCGTCACCGAGCGCGTGGAGCTGCGTCCCGAACGCTACAGCGGCAAGAGCGAGCGCTGGCAGAAGATCATCTTCGAAGCGGTGAAGCAGTCGGGCCGCACGTTCGTGCCGCCGATCGAAACGCCGGCGCGATTCGCGGACGTTCTGAAGCGGGAAGGAACGAAGCTGCTTTTCGACGCGGATCGCAATGCTGACGAACGTCCTGCGTCGTTGCAGGACGTCACGTTGCTAATTGGCCCGGAAGGTGGATGGAGCGACGCAGAGCTCGATCTGGCGGCGCAGAACGGCTGCCTTTTCGCAACGCTCGGTCCGCGTCGTTTGCGCGCTGAAACCGCGGCCATCGTCGCTGCCGCGGTCATCACTGCACGCTACGGGGACATCTGATATAAACGCGCGCGATTCACCGCGGAGGTAGCTTCTTGGCCAGCGATACCCTCACCATCACAGACAATCGAAACGGCAAAACTTACGAAGTCCCGATCACCGACGGCACGATCAAAGCGCTCGACCTGCGCAAAATCAAAACGAGCGACGAAGACTTCGGTCTGATGACGTACGACCCGGCCTTCATGAACACCGCGTCGTGCCGCAGCTCCATCACCTTCATCGACGGCGACAAGGGCATCCTCGAATACCGCGGCTACCCCATCGAACAACTGGCCGAGAAAAGCACCTACCTCGAGACCGCGTACCTCCTCATCCACGGTGAGCTGCCGACGAAGGACGAACTGACGGCGTGGCAGCGCGAGATCACGCTGCACACCATCCTCAACGAGAACTTCCGCAAGCTGATCGACTCGTTCCGCTACAACGCCCACCCCATGGGCCGCCTCATCGCCTCCTTCGGCTCCCTCGGCACCTTCTATCCCGAAGCGAAAAACATCTTCGACCCCGACGTGCGCCACAAGCAGATCGTGCGCATCATCGCCAAGATCATCACCGTGGCGGCGTTCAATTACCGGCACATGCTGGGGATGCCGTATGCGTATCCCGACAACGACCTCACCTACACCGGCAACTTCCTGAACATGATGTACCGGATGACGGAGGTGAAGTACACGCCCAATCCGGTTCTCGAGCGCGCACTGGAAGTGCTCTTCATCCTGCATGCGGATCACGAACAGAACTGCTCGACGAACGCCATGCGCGCCGTGGGCAGCTCGCACGTCGATCCGTACTCCGCCGTCGCCGCTGCCGCTGCCGCGCTTTACGGTCCGCTGCACGGCGGCGCGAACGAAGCGGTGCTGCAGATGCTCACGGAGATCGGCTCGATCAAGAACGTCCCCGACTTCATCAGCCGCGTGAAATCGGGCGAAGGCGGCCGCCTGATGGGCTTCGGCCACCGCGTCTATAAGAACTACGATCCGCGCGCGAAGATCATCAAGCAGGTCGCCTACGACGTGTTCGAAGTGACGGGCAAGAACCCGCTGCTCGACATCGCGCTGGAGCTGGAGCGGATCGCGCTGGAAGACGACTATTTCGTGAAGCGCAAGCTCTACCCGAACGTCGACTTTTACTCGGGCCTTATCTACCAGGCCATGCGCTTCCCCACCGAGATGTTCACGGTGCTGTTCGCGATCCCTCGCGTTTCCGGCTGGCTCGCGCAGTGGCAGGAGATGCTCGAGGATCCGGATCAGAAGATCGCGCGCCCGCGCCAGATCTACACCGGCGCTGTGCGGCGCGACTACACGGACATGGATCGGCGCTAAGACGGGGGGCCTCCGGCGGCCGGGGCCATTGGCCCCGGACCCCATTGGTTGGCCTAGCCTCCGCCGAC
>DASSMK010000209.1:0-14585 GCA_035688915.1 Thermoanaerobaculia bacterium | reverse complement strand
ACACTTCGATGCGATACGTCTGCGCGGCATCGATCTTCGCCACGGCTTCATAAGCACCGTCGCCACGTTTCGCGACGCGCAGCGTGCCGGCTGTCTCATCGCCACCGCTCACCGCACGCAGCTCGACATACGCTCCTGGCGCCAGCGGACCGGCGGAATCGAGAGGCTCCCACGCCAGCGCCACGGACTTGGCGCCCGCGGCGGCAATGCGCGCCCCATCCTTGCCGCTCGATCCGATCGCGTCGATGGTGAAGGACGCCTCTCGGAAGGTCAGCCGCGCTTCGCCGATGGGCCGGACATCGCTGAAGTCGATGAAGCACGAGGGCAGCGTGAAGCAGCGGACGATGGAGCAGCACGGATCGAGATCCTTCTCGTGCAGCCCGATTCGCAGACAGACCTTTTGACCGCCTTTAGCGAGAGGGCCGTTGAGCGCGAGCGTCTGCGGACCCGAGGTGCCGCCCTGTGGGATGGCGGCGATCGGGATCACGTCTTTCGTCACGCTCAGCTGCGATGGCGGAATGGGAGTGACGAGATCCGACGGATCGACGGGCGCGATCAGCAGATTCTCGACGGCAAACGGCGCGAGGTTCTGCACCTGGAAGGTGTAGCGGTACGGCGGCGGGATCGATGTGAAGGGGAACGTGAAGCAGCGCGGCGTCACTTCACGCACGATCTGGCCGCAGTCGCACGACGGAAGGTCGAGGGTCACGGGAATCGAGCAGCATTCGTCGAGCCGCTCGTCGTGCAGCGACATCGTGAAAGTGAGCGGTCCCGGCATGACGCCCGACAGCACGACTTGCTGGCTTGTGGAGATGCCGTTGTTGCCGAGAGCGGGCGAAAAGATGATGTGATCCGGCGTCGCCACCGCGGGAGCGATGTTGGCGAGGAAGAGATGCGAGACCGGCATGCCGCTGAGGTTTTGGATCCGGAACGTCCAGACGTAATTGCCGGTCGGTTTTCCTTTCGCGTCGAGCTGGCAAAGGATTTGGCTTTGCAGGATGCGCAAACACGATTTCGGCGTCTGCACCCACTGCTTCCTCGCCAGATTGGACGTCTGCGTTTTGCCCGATGCATTGACGAACTGCGCCTGAATGACGTCGGTTCCGGCGGCCGTACTGGCATAGGTGAATGAAGCCTTTCCGCTGGCATCAGTGAGCGCGGTGAACGTCAGACCGGCGTTCGGCCCGGAGATGACTTTGAACGTCACCACGACACCCGGCAGCGGCGGCGTGATGGAAGCGGTGAAGGTGTGCGACGTACCAATGTCGTTCGTGGCCGAGGCGGGAGTGAGCGAGATGTCGCTCAGTACGCTCACGTCACCGCGGGCGAGGATGTACGGAGTGCCGACCGTGCCGTCCGGCGCGGTGTAAGACGAGCCGGTGACGGCGATGGCGAGCACCACGAAGTTGAGCGGCCACGATTCGAAAATCTCATGCGTCGACGCGGACCAGTTCGAGAGCAGGCTATCGCTGAGCGGCGGAACGGTGTTCAGCGGTGCGGGCAGCGGATTCACCAGCGCCGAACTGGTGGCCGTCATGTGCACGCTGTTGAACCCTGACGACGAACGGACGAGGAAATTCGGGCCGAATGCGTTATTGAGCAGCGGCACCGGCGTCCCGGAAGGCGCCGAGGCGTAATAGCAGCTGAGCGAAATGTACGCGCCGAGCTTCCCCGGCTGCGCCGCGGCGTACGCCACAGCGCGTTGCGACACTGCGGTGCCCGCGGCGTTTCCGAGGCTGCTGTGCAGCGCCGGATCGGTGCCGATGATGATGACGTTGCCGTTGACCAGCGGTCCCCAGACGTTGGCGTTCGCCTCCACAGGCGCGAGAACAGCCGGCGTCCCCTCGGTGCACGTCGGATCGCCGACGATGATGGCGCGATAGCTTTGGAAGTCGGCGGGGGTCAACGCCAGCCACGCCGCTGGCGTGGTAATCAGATCGACCGTGAATCCCAACGACACGGCCGTTTGCGCTTCAATGCTGCTCATGCCGCCCGTGACGGTTGGCCCGTAAATCAGGACCTTGTCCGCCATCAGGGGCGCGGCCAAAGCCGATGCAATGACGATCAGAATCCAGAGAACACGATGCACTTTCTTCATGGCTACCTCCATGACGGCTAGTGCTCGTGCCGGCTCAACCGTTACATCCGCGGACCTCTCGCGTGCAAGAAAAGCTGCTGACGCGACAATCCTGCCGCCGAATGCGTCAACTGCTTGACTATCCCGCGGTCGAACGACTGGAGGCGCGCCAGTTCGTCATCGTGCGATTCGGCCACGCGATCGACGAGACCAAGTTGCAGCGCGTCCTCGGCGGTGAGCACACGATTGGCGAGGAAGAGCTGATTGGCGGCAGCGCGCGAGATCACGCGGCGCCAGCGCGACGTGCCGCCGAAGCCGGTGACGATGCCGAGCTTCGCGCCGGGATGCGAGAAGCGCGAGCGCGGCGTGGCCAGGCGAACGTCGAATGCCAGTGCGAGATCGAGAGCGCCGCCGAAGCAGTCGCCGTCAATCAGCGCCACCGTGATGCACGGCAACCGCTCAATGGCGGCGAACACTTCCTGGCCGAGTTGCGCGAACGCATACGCATCGTGCGCGCTGAACGCGGCCATCTCCGCCATGTCCGCGCCGGCGGCGAAGAGATTCGGGCGGCCGGAGCGGAAGAGAAAGAGCGACGCGCTGTCGTCCGGCAACGACTCGCGAATGCGCCGCAGCGCGGACGACGACAGCAGGTTCATCCCGCCGTCGTCGAAGACGAATTCGCGGCGCACGAAGCCTTACGCCGCAGGAACGGCGCTGCGGATCGCTGCGACCGCGGCGGACGTCGGCGTGCCGGGCAGAAAGATTTCGCGGATGCCGAGGGCTTTGAGCTTGGGGACGTCCTGCTCGGGAATGATGCCGCCGGCGAAGACCACGATCTCCTCCGCGCCTTCTTCTTTCAGCAGGCGCATGATCTCGGGGAAGAGCACGTTGTGCGCGCCGGAGAGGATGGAGAGGCCGATGGCGTCGACGTCTTCCTGCACGGCGGCGGCGACGATCTGCTCCGGCGTCTGCCGCAGGCCGGTGTAGATCACTTCCATGCCGGCGTCGCGCAGCGCGCGGGCGATGATTTTCGCGCCGCGGTCATGGCCGTCGAGGCCCGGCTTGGCGATGAGGACGCGGATTTTGCGGTCGGTCATGAATGGCTCTCCTGAGGCGGCGTGTCGCGGAAGATCGAGAGGATGACGATGTCGTGGTACGTCCCCTCGCGGTAGAAGTCGCGCATGAGGCGCCCCTCCTGCACGAAGCCGCGGCTTTCCAGGACGTGCTTCGCGCGGTCGTTGTAATCGAAGATGTTGATGCGCAGTTTGTGCAGGTTCATCTCGTCGAAGGCGAAACGAACCAGCGTGCCGATGGCGTCGCTGCCGAAGCCGCGATTCCACGCGCTCGGCTCGCCAATGAAGAGCCCGAACTCCGCGGTGCGCGAGACCCAGTCGATGTCGTGGATTGACGCGTTGCCGATGTGCGTGCGGTCGTCTTTGCGCTCGATGGCGAAGTGGCGCTCGTTCGCGCTGGCGTGCATGGCGCGGTCGAGCCACTCCACTTCGTTCTGAAAGGCGATCGGGTAGCGCGTCTTCAGGGTGCGCACGATGCTCGGGTCGTTCATCCAGCGGTAGCAGCGCTCGGCGTCTTCGCGCTCGAAGGCGCGGAGGATCACGTGCTCGCCCGCGATCATGAAGCGGCGGCGGCCGGTCTCGCGCGGATCCGGCGCGAACGCACGTTCGGTGTGCTTATCCATTGCGGGGGCGGATTATATGGGGAAGCGGCGAAGGCGCTGCGGAGCCGGAGTGGCAGAGTCGCAGAGTCTCAGAGTCGCAGAGTCGCGGAGGAGAGAACGTCGGCCGCGCTTTCCTCTGCGACTCGACGACTCGGAGACTCGGAGACTCCGAGACTCGGCAACTAGCCGAGCGAAACCAGCTCCAGATGCTCGATCTCCTGCGCCAGAAACTCACCCGCGATGCGGCGGAAGCGCTCCTCCGCATCGGTGACCAGGAACTGATGCACGGGATGGTTGCCGTTGCCGTTCGAGGCGCCGAGGGCTTTCTTCACGGTGAGAGCGGTCGTTTCGGCGCTGTCGACGATGGTGACCTTCGAGCCGACCACCTGCTCGATCGTCGCTCGGAGGATGGGGTAATGCGTGCAGCCGAGGACGAGGGTGTCGATGCCGGCATCGATGAGCGGCTCGAGGTAAATCTCCGCGACTTCGCGCGCCACGTGCGTGTTCGCCCACCCTTCTTCGGCGAGCGGCACGAAGAGCGGTGCGGGCGATTCGATGACTTCGACCTGCGGCGCGAGCGCGTGGATCGCTTTCGTGTACGCGCGCGACTTCACGGTGCCTTCCGTCGCCACCACGCCCACGCGTCCGGACGTTTTCTCCACCGCCGCGCGTGCGCCCGGCTCCACAACGCCGATCACCGGAATCTTCAGCTGCTGACGAAGGATCGGCAGCGCCGCGGCGGTGGCGGTGTTGCACGCAATGACGAGCATTTTCACATCGCGCGACAAGAGGTGCTTCGCCGCTTCGAGCGTGTAGCGGACGATGGTCTCCGGCGATTTGGTTCCATACGGCACACGGGCGGAGTCGCCGAGGTAGATGAGCGGTTCGTGCGGAAGAGCGCGGGCGATCTCGCGAAAGACCGTCAGGCCGCCGACGCCGGAATCGAAAATGCCTATCGCCGCTGGCCGACGTTCTTGTGAGTTGTTCATGAGCGGCGCGCGCAAATTGAAAATTGAAAATTGAAAATTGAAAATTGGGCACGCGCGGTGCGGCCGCCAATTCTCAATTCTGCATTCTCAATTTTCAATTTCGCCTCCGGCGAACCCGGCGCCCGCTTCGCGTTTGATCCCGTATTGCTCGATCTTTTTGTAGAGGTTCGAGCGCGGGGTATCGATCGCTTCGGAGGTCTTGGAGACGTTCCAGCCGAACTCGCGCAGTTTGGCGATGATGAAGGCTTTCTCCGCTTCGTCCTTGAACTCCTGCAGCGTGGAGAGGCGCATGGCGGTGCTGATGATGTCGGCCGGCGCGCGGAAGAATTCGGCGGGGAGATCGGTGATGTCGATCTTGTCGCCCGGCGCCATGATCACGAGGCGCTCCACCATGTTGCGCAGCTCGCGCACGTTGCCGCGCCACGGCGCGTCCTGCAGCGCTTTGACGGCGGACGGCGTGAAGTCTTTCGTCTGCCGGCTGTGCTCGCGCGAAAAGAGCTCCGCGAAATGTTTGGCCAGCACTTCGATGTCCTCGCGGCGCTCGCGCAGCGGCGGCGTCCGCATCGGGATCACGTTCAATCGATAGTAGAGATCTTCGCGAAAGCGGCCGGCGCGGATCTCTTCGGTCAGATCTTTGTTCGTCGCGGCGATGACGCGCACGTCCACTTTCACGACGGCGGCGGAGCCGACCGGCTCGACGTCGCCTTCCTGCAGCACGCGCAGCACCTTGGCCTGCGCGCCTTGCGACATGTCGCCGATCTCGTCGAGAAAGATCGTTCCGCCATCCGCCGCCACGAACTTGCCGATCTGCTTGCGCACGGCGCCGGTGAAGGAGCCTTTCTCGTGGCCGAACAGCTCCGATTCGATGAGCTCATTCGGAATGGCCGCGCAGTTGACCTGGATGAACGGCTGGTTGACGCGCGCCGAGCGGCGATGGATTTCGCGCGCCACGAGCTCCTTGCCCGTGCCGCTTTCGCCGGTGATGAGGACCGTCGCTTTGGTCGGCGCGGCGCGCTCGATCTGTGCCTTCAGGTCGAGCATCGCCGGCGACTGGCCGACGAGCTGGTAGTCCTTCTCCGCTTTCGCTTTGAGCTCAGTGTTCTCTTCTTCGAGCGAACGCTGGCGGACGGCGTTGCGCACGGTGAGGAGCAGCTTGTCGCGGTTGAGCGGCTTTTCGAGAAAATCGTACGCGCCGCGCTTCGTGCATTCGACGGCAGTGTGCACGTCGCCGTGGCCGGAGACCATGACCACCGGCGTGAGGATCTTCTGCTCTTTGAGGTTGTCGAGGACTTCGATGCCGTCGAGGACGGGCATTTTGATGTCGAGAAGGATGACGTCGTACGGCGCCTTCCCTGCTTTGTCGAGACCGTCCTGACCGCCGCGCGCTTCGTCGACTTTGTAGCCCTCGTATTCGAGGGTCATGCGGATCGCTTCGCGGATCCCCGTTTCATCATCGATCACCAAAACGCGATACGGCATCAAGTGCTCCCTCTGTGCATGAGTTCGGCCAATTGTATGCAACACGCGGACATCGGCCGGAGGCCGATGCCGCGGTTGCTGCGCGTGCTGCAGCCGGCCGCCGCTTTCGCGGCGGCGGCTGAGCAAGCGCGGGGCGCTCAGCTGCGACGCGGAGCGTCGGCAGCTTCAGCGCGGCGGCGCGATCAGCTGCGCGGCGAAGCCGCGTCAGCTGCATTGCGCCGAGGTATCCTCAGCGTATGCAGTTCGACGAGGTGCTGCGCACCTTTCGAGGATTCTTTGAGCGTGAAGGCATTCGCTACGCGCTCGCCGGTGGTCTCGCGCTGCAGGCCTGGGGACATTCGCGAACGACGCACGACGCCGACTTTGTCATCGACGGCTCGAATCGCCAGCGCGTGATCGACTTCACCGAATCGCTCGGATATCGCACCAGCCACATCTCCGACGGCTACTCGAATCACCGCCACAGCACGGCCGCACTCGGCGCCGTCGATTTTCTCTACGTCTACGGCGATACAGCCGATCAGGTCCTCGGCCAGGCCATTTCGCGCACTGCCGTCGGCGTCGATCTCCCCGTGGCACGACCCGAACATCTCATCGCCATGAAGGTCACCGCGATGAAGAACGCACCTCGCCGCGTTCTCATCGACGCACCCGACATCGCCTTCCTCCTCTCCATCCCCGGCATCGACAAGAGCAAAGCACGGGACTACTTTGCTCGGCACGGGCTGTTGAAGATCTACGATGAGCTCGAAAAAGAGCACTGATCCCTGGAGCGTCGACTTCGACCGCGACATGCCGCTCACGCCCGCGGACATCGAAGCACTCGAGCGCGCGCGGGAGCTGCAGCCGCTCACCGCAGTGGAGTATCAGCAGTGGTGCGATCTCGTCGCGCGGCACCATCCTCCCCCACCCCGCCAAACCAACTCCGACGACGACGAGCCTTTCACTCTCTGAATCCCCCGCGGGCGGCGATAGAATCCGCGCGCCATGCAAGTCGACATCAGCCGCGAACCGAAGCTCGCCAAAATCGACCACCTCTTCGTCCTCATCGCAGAGGGCAAGCCTGAACTCGCCGACGTGCCGGAAACAATCCGCGATCTCGTCTCCAAATCGATCGCCGACGCGCAGTTCACCGGGCGCTCCGATGAATCGATCACCCTCCTCGCCGGCACGCCGCGCAAGCTCACGCTCGTCGGACTCGGCAAAGCGAACGCGATCAACATCCGTTCGCTGCGCGGCGCGCTCACCGGCGCGGCGCGCGTCGCCAAAAAGCAGCGCGACAAAGCCATCGCGGTCGTCTTTCCGTACACGCTGCCCGGTCTCGACGCTGAAGCCACCACGCGCATCGCCGCCGACTATCTCGCCGGCAGCGACTACAAGTACGACGTCTACCTCACCTCGCAAAAGAACGACAAGCGTCCTGCCATTCAGGCCACGCTCATCGCCCCCGCAACACTGGAACCGAAGCGCATCAAGCAGCTCACCGCCGAAGTGAACGCCATCGCCGACGGCATTCGCACCGTGCGCGATCTCGGCAACGCGCCGTGCAACATCATGACGCCCGCTGCCCTCGCCGCGCGCGCGCAGGAAGTGGCCAAGGAAACGGGCGTGAAGTGCACCGTCTACGGCCAGCGCGAGATCGAGCGGATGAAGATGGGCGGCCTCATCGCCGTCAACCGCGGTTCGGACGAAGACGCGCGCTTCGTCGTCCTCGAATACACGCCGAAGAAAGCGAAGAAGCACGTCGCGCTCGTCGGCAAAGGCATCACCTTCGACTCGGGCGGCATCTCCATCAAGCCCGCCGAGAAGATGGAAGAGATGAAGTTCGACATGTGCGGCGCCGCCGCCGTGATCGGCACCGTCGAAGCGGCCGCGAAGCTCGAGCTCCCGGTGAAAGTGACCGGCATCTTCGCCGCGACCGAAAATCTCCCCAGCGGCAGCGCATACAAGCCGGGCGAGATCATCACCATGATGAACGGCAAGACGGTGGAGATCGTGAACACCGACGCCGAAGGCCGCATGATCCTCGGCGACGCGCTGCATTACGCGTCGAATCTGAAGCCCGATCACCTCATCGATTACGCGACGCTCACCGGCGCCTGCGTCGTCGCTCTCGGCAGCGAAGCGGCCGGCCTCTTTTCCAACAATGACGAGCTGGCGCAGAAGTTGATTGAGTCGGGGGAGCGCGTCGGCGAACGCCTCTGGAGACTTCCTGCCTGGGACGAGTACAAGGATCTGATCCGCAGCGAATGGGCCGATGTGAAAAACTCGGGCGGCCGCTGGGGCGGAGCGATCACCGCCGCGGTTTTTTTGAAGGAGTTCGTCGATTGTCCGTCATGGGCTCATCTGGATATCGCGGGAACCGCTTACGCGGAGAGCGAGAATGCACGCGAAGCGCGCGGAGCGAACGGCGCGGGAGTGCGCGTCACCATCGCTTTTCTCGAATCGCTGTCGCAGTCGTAATCGCCGCTTTCGCCGCCGCCTGCGGCAACAACGCCTCGCGCGCCGCGGTGCCTGTGCCGCAGCGCGCCGCGGAGCCGCAGGCCGCGTTCACTTCCATCGATTCGCCCAGTCTGCAGTTCCTTCCGCGCCATGAAGAAGCGCCGGGCTGGCGTCTGGAAGAGGATCCGATCGTCGTTCCCGGCGAACGCCTCCCCGTCTACCTCGGCTCCGACGCCGCGCACTTTGCGCGCTACGAAGTGATCGATGTGACCGCCGGCAAATACAGCGCGACCGCCGGCAATGGCTTCGCCACCGTCGAGATCTTCCGCTTCCCCGATTTCGTGAAAGCGTTCGGCGCCTACTCGGTTCGCAAAGGCGGCCCGATGCGCTTCATCGCGCTGCAGAACGAAGGCTTCGCTTCGAAGCACTCGCTGCACGTCTGGCGCGGACCGTTCTACATCCGCGTGACCGGCGGCGCGCCCGACGGCTTCGTCTCGCTCGAACGGCTCGCGCAATTCGTGGCCGAGCGCATGCCCGCCGCTCCCGCCAAACCGGCGGTCTTCAACTTCTTCCCCACCGACGTGCGCGTGCCGAACAGCGAGCGCTTCTCCGCCGACGCCGCCTTCGGCCAGCGCTTCCTCGGCAATTCGTTTCTGGCCACGTTCACCATCGACAACGAACCGGTGGAAGGGCTGATCATCCCCGCCACAAACAAAGCGGGCGCCGCGAAGATCCTCGACACGTACCGCGCGCTCTACGTCCGCAACGGCAAGCTCCTCGATCCGATCCCCAACCTCGGCGAAGACAACTTCACCGCCGAAGACCGCTACCTCGGCCGCGCCGTCGCGTTCCGCATCGACCGCTTCGTCATCGCGTTCAACGGCTACAAGGAACGGCAGCGCCTCGTCGATCTCGCCGTCGCCACCGACGCACGCATCCTCGGCTCCATCCGCAAGCAACTCGTGACCGCGGATGAAGCGACGGAAGAGAAACCGGAGCGCCACACGGACGATGAGCTGCCGGCATGGGCGCGCGGGCGGCAGTAACCCCCCGCGTCGCGCTTCGCGCTCCGGCCAGGCTCAAAGGCTCACAGGCTCAAAGGCTCAGAGCAGCGCGCGCGCTGCCGAGAGCCGCGGCCTTCGCGAATGCTCCACACCGTCCAGGCGACAACCGCGCACGTCGAGCAGCGTATGCTGCTATGAGCCTATGAGCCCATGAGCCTGTGAGCCTCGAGCGCAGCGCGCTCCGCCGCTCACCGCTCCCAAACCCCCGACTTGCCGCCCGACTTGCGCACCAGCTGCAGGCCGTCGATGCTGATGCCTTTCTCCGCGCTCTTGCACATGTCGTAAATCGTCAGCGCGGCGATGGCGCAGGCGGTCATCGCTTCCATCTCCACGCCCGTCTTTCCTTCGCAGCGGACGATGGAGCGCACTTCGATCGCGCCGCCGTCGGGATCGATGTCGAACGTGATGTCGACGGAGTCGAGCGCCAGCGGATGCGCGAGCGGAATGAGCGACGGCGTTTGCTTGGCTGCCAGCACGCCCGCCACTTTCGCGGTGGTCAACACGTCGCCTTTCGGTAGCGCGCTCGCCAGCAGCTTTTTCAACGTGGCGGGCGCCATGCGCACCGTCGCGGACGCAACGGCTTCGCGCGTCGTGCTGCGCTTCGAGCCGACGTTCACCATCGAAATGCCGCCGGTCTCGTCGAGATGCGAAAAATCCTTATCGGCCATACAGCCCCTCCGCCTGCTCTCGTTCCTCGGGAGTATTCACGTTCATCAGCGGCTCGCCGCCGAAGCGCGCGCGCAGCTCCGTCTCGCGGATCATCTCCGCACCCGCCTCCGCGATCAAGCCGCGCAGATCGAGCTCGCCGCGTGCGATGCGCCTTTTGAGCAGCGGCAGCAGCGCCGCGTCATAACCCGCGCAGAGCATTTGCGGGACACCATCCCACTCCGGCACCACCAGCGGCGCGGCGGATGCTTCCACCCGCGCACGCAGAAATGCGAGAAACGGGCTGCTGAGTAACGGATAGTCGACCGCGAGGATGACACAACGTCCCCGCGCATGCTGCAACGCGCGCACGACGCCGAACAGCGGCGCCTCCTCTTCATGCGGCTCTTCGAAGATCGTTTCGATCTCGCAAGCTTCACCGCCGAAGCGCTGCACCGCGATCACCGAATCGAACACCGGCTGCGCCGCGGCGACGACGCGCGACAGGAACAGCGCCGTTTTTGACTGCCCCATGCGCCGCGAGCGGCCGCCGGTCAGCACGTAGCCGTTCATCGGCGAAAACTATACTGCGCGCCGTGACGCCCGCCGTTTCGGTGATCATCCCGACGCGCAACGAAGCATCGCGCATCGCTGCGACGATCGAAGCCGCGCGCGCCGCCGGCGCCGCCGAGATCATCGTCTCCGACGGCGGCAGCACCGACGCCACGCTCGCCATCGCCCGCGCCGCAAACGCCATCATCATCGAAGGGGCGACCACGCGCGGAGAGCAACTCAATCGCGGCGCCGCCGCCGCAACGCACTCGCATCTCATCTTCCTTCACGCGGACACGCTGCTGCCGCTGCACGCGTGCGAAGCCGTCATCGCCAGCCACGCGCACTTTGGCGGTTTTCGCGTTGCCTTCATCGAAGCCGCGCGCCGTCTCCGCTTCGTTGCCTTCATGATCAATCTGCGCACGCGACTGACGCGTTGTCCGTGGGGCGATCAGGCGCAGTTCACGACGCGCGAAGCGTTCGCGCAAAGCGGCGGCTATCGCGAGATCCCGCTGATGGAAGATTACGAGTTCGCCATTCGCATGAAGCGCAGCGGTAAGCCCGCGCTGCTGCCGCTCGCGGTGCGCACATCCGGACGCCGATTCCTGGAGAAAGGTCTGGTCCGCACCGCCGCCACGAACTGGCGGATCATCATCGCGTGGCGGCTGGGCGTTGCGCCGGAACGGCTGGCGGATTGGTATCGCCGCTAGCCTCGCGAATGGCGTGCTTCGGCGGCGGCGCATCCCACAGCGGAAAGAGGCGCAGCAGCCGATGCCCGACCACCCGCTCCCGGAAGTACCGCTCGTGCTCCCACTCCACCTCGGCCATCGCCAGAATGCATTCCACCATCTCGTCGTGCCCGCACTCCGTCGCGTAACGCGCTGCCACTTCGTACTCGACGATGTTCCCGCGCTCCAGCTTTCCCGCGCCATACATCGGCAGGAACCAGCCGCTGACGTGGCAGGCGGCGCCGAGGGTGCGGCCGATGGTCCAGAAGATCGCTTCGCGGAGGCGATTCGGTTTGCCGCCGAGTTGCGCCAGCAATCCGCCGACGAGCTCGCGGTGATGCCACTCTTCCTCTTCGATCTGATGAATGCGCTCGCGCTCGGAAGGATCCGAAACGCTGCGCCAGTGACCGCGATAGGCGAAACCCGCCGCGAGCTCACCTGAATACGCGCCCCGCAACTGGCGGATCAGCAGGGCGCGGCTTTCGTCGGCGTTCCGCATCAACGTTTCTTGCGCGACGCTTCCTCTTCCGCGACCTTCTTCGCGTGGCGCGCCTGACCTAACGAGACGTTGATGGGATGGCTGCGATCGAGGAATGGGAGCGATGGGCGGGAGCGGACGCCGAGCTCCTTGCGTGCGCGCAGAATCCCGTCGTGCTCCGGCACGAGCTTCAAACCCGCTTCGGCCGTCTCGATCGCTTTCTTGCGATTGCCGGCGGCGGCATAAACCCGCACGAGGTTCGCGTAGTGATCGCCGTTGTAGAACTCGAGATCGACGGCGCGGCGGCAGAGATCGATGGCCGGCTTGAACTTTTTCTGCACGAGCGCGAGGCAAAGCCCAAAGTACGAGAGGCCGCGCGCGTCTTTCGGCGTGCGCAGCGGCGGCGAATCTTCGGTGCCGTAAATGTCGATGAACATCGTCAGCGCGCGCAGGTAATCGTGATCGCGGGCGGCGTCGATCGCTTCATCGATGACGTGGCGTTTGGCCGTCATAACGTCTCTCGGGAGCGCAGGCGGTGGACGAAGCGGTCGATCCGTTCGCGATCCTCATCCGCGGTTTCGAGGAAGCGCAGACCGTACTTGGACATCGCGCCGGAAAATTCGGCGCGCAAAATTTCGGCGTCGATCTGCAGCGGTTTCGGATCGGCAGGAAGGTAAAAGTGCAAACGCACGGTGGAATCCTGCGGCAGCACTTTGTCGCATTCGAGCAGCATGCCGTTCGCGGAGATGTTCACGCTGCGGCCGAGAACGAAGCGCCCGTTCTTCTCCAGCGACACTTCGATCTTCGTGATGGTGCGTAGCTGGCGCCGCACCGGAATGCTCGTCAACCGCTCCACTTTCTGATCGAGCTCGCGTTTTTGCAGCGGGCGGTAGATGACGTCATTGCAGCCGGCGGAGATGCAGAGGTCACTGTGCTCGGTCTGCTGCCGGTCGCCGACGAGGAGGAGCGAGATGCCGCGCGTCTGGTCGTCGCCGCGAATCTCGCGGCAGAACTCGGGCGCGGACATGTCGAAGAGATCGAATCCGAAGATGATCAAATTCGGCTGCTCCGCCCGCGCCTTCGCCAATCCCTCGGTTCCCGCCAGCGCCGTGCTGATGGCCATGTCGCGGCGGCGCAGGATCGTCTCCTGGAAGAGGAGCGTGCCGCGCGAATGATCGACGAGCAGAATGCGGCCGAGGATCTGTTGCGACTCTTTCATGCGGCCGTGATCTCCCGGAGCTTCCGCACCACCCGTTTCAGGTCATCCACGAGCATTTCGATCTGTTCCGCCGTATTGGACTTGCCGAGCCCGAAGCGGATCGACCCGATTGCCAGCGCATCGGAGACGCCGATCGCCTGCAGCACGCGCGACGGCCCGCGATCCCCGGACGAGCAGGCGGACCCTGACGATAACGAGAAGTGCTTCATCGCCAGGATCAGCGAGTCGGCTTCGATCCGCTCGAAGCTGACGTTGAGATTCCCGGGCAATCTTAACTCGCGCGGTCCGTTCACCGATACGCCTTCGATGCTTTCTTCAATCGCGTCGCGCAACCGATCGCGCAATTCGGCGAGGCGCACGGCTTCTTCATCCATTTCCGCACGGCGCAAACTGAACGCGGTGGCCATTCCGACCGCGCCGGGGACGTTGACGGTTCCGGAGCGGACGTTTCGCTCCTGACCGCCGCCGGCAATGACCGGTTCGATGCGAATGCCGCGGCGCACGAGCAGCCCGCCGATGCCTTTCGGTCCATAGACCTTGTGCGCCGAAAACGACGCGAGATCAACGTTGCTCAGATCAAGCGCAATCTTGCCGGCGGCTTGCGTGATGTCACTGTGAAAGAGGACGCCGCGCTCGCGACAAATCGCGCCGAGCTCCGCGACCGGCTGAATGGTGCCGATCTCGCCGTTCGCCGCTTCGATGGAAACGAGCTTCGTGTTCTCGCGCAACGCCTCGCGCAATGCATCCGGATGAATGAACCCTTCGCGATCCGGCTGCAGGAACGTGACCTCCGCCCCATTCTTCGCCAGCCGTTCCGCAGGAACGACGATGGACTTATGTTCGATCGCGCTGGTGATGAAGCGCTGCCCCGGCTTCACCACATTCAACGCGATGTTGTTCGACTCCGTCGCGCCCGCCGTGAAGTAAATCTCCGGCGGCAACACACCAAAGAACCGCGCCACCGCCACCCGCGCATCTTCGAGCGCACGCGAGGCACGCCGCCCATGCTCATGCGCAATCGCCGCAGGATTGCCAAAGATCTCCGTGAAAAACGGCAGCATCTTCTCGACCACGCGCGGATCACACGGCGTGGTGGCGTGATGGTCGAGGTATACGGGCTCGCGCATGGGCGTGGGGAAGGATGACACACGGGGGGCCTCCGGCGGCCGGGGCCATTGGCCCCGGACCCCATTGGTTGGCCTAGCCTCCGCCGGCATGCAGTTCCAACTCGCACGAC
>DASSMK010000208.1:0-4075 GCA_035688915.1 Thermoanaerobaculia bacterium | reverse complement strand
GGGCGGGCCGGGGCTTACGGCGTGCGCGGCACCAAAAAGTCCGGCGACCGTGCCGCCGCGCTCTCGTTCCCGTTCGTATCCACGGCCGTGATCTCGTAGTGATACGTCTGTCCCACTTCCACCGACTCGTCGCCGAAGAACGTATTCGGCGTCGGGCCGACCGTCAGCTTCAGGCGGTGCGGTCCCTGGATGCGGTAGACGTGATAGCCCTTCAGATCGGCCGCGTTCGATGCGACCCAGATCACGCGCGCGATGCGCGTTTCGACGAGCGCCTGCACGTCGGTGGGCGGAGGCGGCGGAACGAGATCGCGGAACGTCGTCACCATCGCCGCCGACGTATCGCTCTGGATCAGCGGCGGTCCCTGTGATGCCACGGCCGCCACGCGATACTCATGCTCCCCGTACGGCGGCGTATCGGTGTACGTCGTGCCGGAAACGGGCGCCGTGTTGATCGGCGCGGTGAAGAGATCGGGCGCGTTGTCTTTCGCCGTTCTGTAGATGTTGTAGCCGATGACCGGCGTCGGCGCCGCAGCCCACGACAACACCACGCCTTCCGGTTTCGGAGTGACGGTGAAATTCGCCGGCGCGGACGGCACGTCCAGCGGCACGATCGTGGCGAGATTCGAGTAATCGCTGTGCGCCGTGTCGCCTTCCGTCACGACGGCGTACGTCACGCGCACCGCGCGGCCATCCGTCGTGTGGAACGGCGGCGTGTCTTCGTAGAGCAGCTTCGCCCCCGCGGTCGCGGCCGGCAAGTTGGCCTTATCTATGCTGTCGAGGCGGGTACCAAGGCGGGCGAATTGCGCCTGTGTGACCTGCGGCAGGCGCGCGAATTCAGCGATCGGCCGCGGCACGGTCGGGTCGGTATCGCCCGGCAGCATCGTATTGGGGTCGCGTCCCGCGGGAGCGACCGGCTGGTCTTCGACGTAACGAAACACCGAAACGCTGCGCACGCCCGGCAACGAGCGGCCTGCGGTCGTGAGAGAAGGGTAGCTCCAGGAGAGAACGACTTTGCCACCACGCTGTGTTACAACGAGGTCGCTCGTCGCCTGCGGGATCACCGGAACCGGCGGTCGCGGATCGCCGCGTTTGCCACATGCGACGGCGGCGACCACGAGCAGCGCCAGGAGCTTTTTCATCAGGCGCGGATTCTAACGGACGGAACGAACATGTGCGGAATCATCGGATACGTCGGCACCCGGGATGTGGTGCCGGTTCTCATCGGCGGACTCAAGAAACTCGAATACCGCGGCTATGACAGCGCCGGCATCGCCGTCGTCAATGGCAACGGCGTCGACGTCGTGCGCGCCGAAGGCAAACTGTCGAATCTCGAAGCGAAGCTGACCGGCAAAGAGCTGCACGGCAACTTCGGCATGGGCCACACGCGCTGGGCCACGCACGGCAAGCCGAACGAGAACAACGCCCATCCGCACCGCGACTGCACCGGCAGCGTGGTCGTGATCCACAACGGCATCATCGAGAACTTCCTGCCGCTCAAGAAGACACTGCAGGCCGCCGGTCACGAGTTCAAGACCGAGACGGACACGGAAGTGGTCGCGCATCTCATCGAAGAGAAGATGAAGCACGGCGCGAAGTTCATCGAAGCGGTGCGCAAGTCACTGAAAGAGCTGGAAGGCCACTACGCGCTGGTGATCATCAACGGCGACGAGCCGGGCACGATCATCGCCGCCAAGCAAGGCCCGCCCCTCGTCGTCGGCCTCGGCGAAGGCGAGAACATCGTCGCCTCCGACGTCGCGCCGCTCCTCGCCTACACGCGCAACATCATCTACCTCGAAGACGGCGAATACGCGATCGCCGATGACAAAAAGGTCGAAGTCTTCGACTCGAAGGACGCCAAGGTCGACCGCGAACCGAAGAAGATTCTCTGGGATGCCGTGATGGCCGAGAAAGAAGGCTACCGGCACTACATGCTCAAGGAGATTCACGAGCAGCCGCGCGCCGTGCGCGACACGTTCAACGGCCGCATGTTCGAAGAGTCGGGCGAGATCTTCTTCAATGACCTGCAATTCACGCCGGAGGAGTGGAGCGCGATCAAGCGCATCCACATCGTGGCGTGCGGCACGTCGTGGCACTCGGGCATCGTCGGCAAGTTCCTGCTCGAGACCGCGGCGCGCATTCCGGTGGAAGTCGATTACGGCTCCGAGTACCGCTATCGCGATCCGATCATCGACAAAGACACGCTGGTCATCGGCGTCACGCAGTCAGGCGAAACGGCGGACACGATCGCCGGCATGCAGGAAGCGAAAGCGAAAGGCGCGAAGCTGATCACGATCTGCAACGTGATCGGCGCCGCCGCGACGCGCATGTCCGACGGCGTGATCTACACGAATGCCGGTCCGGAGATCGGCGTCGCCTCGACGAAAGCGTTCACCACGCAGCTCACCGCGTTCTATCTCCTCTCGTTGTACGTGCGACAGCTGCGCGGCGATGACAAAGACGACATCCGCTACGCGATGCACGAGCTCTCGGTCATCCCGCACAAGATCGAGCACCTGCTGAAGACGCAGGAGAAACACATCGAGCAACTCGCCAACAAATACCACCGCTCCCAGGACTTCCTCTTCCTCGGCCGCGGCGTGCACTACCCGATCGCATTGGAAGGCGCGCTGAAGCTGAAAGAGATCTCGTACATCCACGCCGAAGGCTATCCGGCGGGCGAGATGAAGCACGGACCGATCGCGCTGATCGACGAGAACCTGCCGATCGTCGCGGTCTGCACGCACACGCCGGTGTACGACAAGGTCATCTCGAATTTGCAGGAGACGAAAGCGCGCGACGGCAAGCTGATCATCATCTGCGACGAAGGCGACGACGCCATGAAGAAGCTCGCGGACGACGTGATCGAGATCCCCTGGACGATCGAGCCGCTGCAGCCGATCCTCGCGGTGATCCCGACGCAGCTGCTCGCGTACTACATCGCACTGCGCCGCGGCTGCGACGTGGACCAGCCGCGCAATCTGGCGAAGAGCGTGACGGTGGAGTAGGGAACGAGGCGGCGCAACCCGACTCCACTTTTCATCCTTCGGTCTGCGGCGCAGGCGAAGCGTCGACGAGCCGCGGAAGCTGACCAACCGACCGGCTTTGGCTCGGGCTTTCACCGAACACGCGCTCCACACTGTCACGCCCGCCGAACTCGAGGTACAGCGCGATCGCTTTCGGTGTCGAGTCGGCCCGCTCGAGCCGGGTGAGGAAGGCATCGGTCACGTTTGCCTCGAGCTTCGCGGGAACGTTCGCCCGAATCAGTTCTTTCACTTTCGCGACGTCGGTGTGACGCGCCGCAAAACGGCCGATGTAGCGCTGCACGCCGTTGAACTCCGCCCACCGCATGGAAGCGATCAAAGGGCTTTCGAAGGCCAGCACGAGCGTCTTCAGGCCGATCGGGATCTGCTCGCTACCGATCTGCGCGGATGTCAGCTTGAGGTCAAGCACCATCTTTAGCGCGAGGCCGAGGAGAATCGCTGCTAGGTAGACCGGAATGACGTATCCGCCGCGGAATGCGAGCGAGGTCGCGCCGTAGACAACTTGCAGCGCGCACATCACGAGGCCGGCGATGACGCCATAGATCGTGATGAAGGTGAGGAAGGGCCGGCTACGCCAGACCGTGAAGACGGTGTTTCGGAACTGCGTTAAAAGCAGTTCCCCACCGGCCGTTGCCGCTGCAACGCTGAACGCCACGAAGGCCGGTCCGATCGGAAACGCCATGAGTCGTCGTTTTGTTCATTGCGCCCACCCTTCATCCCTTCTCGGAACGATCGGTCGGCACATCAGGCCGAATCTTCACCACATCGCCACCCCCGCCCTCCCGCCGGTAAGCCGCAGGTGTGATTCCCCACGCCTCCAGCACTTCTGCATTGCTTCGAATCCAACTGTCGATCAGCTCC
The DNA here is from genome assembly GCA_035688915.1 of Thermoanaerobaculia bacterium. Taxonomy (GTDB): domain Bacteria; phylum Acidobacteriota; class Thermoanaerobaculia; order Gp7-AA8; family Gp7-AA8; genus DASSMK01. The sequence goes on along the minus strand of DASSMK010000208.1, from coordinate 173 downwards.
TTCGCAACGTCTGCAGACGGCTCGGCGCGGCCTTCCTTCAATTTTCGGAAAGCCCAAGCGCTGTATCCCTTGAGTGTCGTCTGTACTTTGAAGGTCGCTGTTTTCTCTGTCGGCACCAAAGAAACTTAAGTCGGCCCCTGACATCTGTCAAGATCCGAGCTGATCTTGGCTGA
>DASSMK010000207.1:0-5280 GCA_035688915.1 Thermoanaerobaculia bacterium | reverse complement strand
CCCCGCCGCTCCAACGAGCAGCGCAACACGGACGACTCCATCAGTGGTCCTTCACGACGAAACTGCAAGCCGGATCGGCGCCGAAGCGGACGACGTCGCCGGCTTTCAACATCACTCGATCGATGCGCGCGTTGTTCACGTACGTACCGTTCGCACTCTGCAGATCTTCGAGCACCGGCGCCGGGCCGGTGATGGTGATGCGCGCGTGGCGGCGTGACACGGCCGGATGCGACAGGACGATCGAGCAGGTGCGATCGCGGCCGACCATGACGCTGTCGCCGTTGATCGCGTACTTTTCGTTCGTTTCCGGCTTCACGTTCACGAGCGCCCAGTGCCGCGCGGTGTCGGCCGCGACTTCGTTCGCGCGCGGCGCCGGCTTTGCCGGTGACGTCACGCCCGCGAGCGGCCGCCGCACGTTGTATTCCTCGAGCGCTTCGTAAAATTCGCGCGCGGTGTCGTACCGCTGATCCATGCGCGGCTGCATCGCTTTCAGCACGATCGCTTCGAGCTCGCGATCGACTTCCGGACGCAGCGCGCTCGGCGATTGCTTTTCGCCGCGATAGATGGCGTCGATCAGCTTCGGCAGCGAGCGGCTGTTGAACGGCAGCGCGCCGGTGAGCATCTCGAACAGCACCACGCCCGCGGAGTAAACATCGCTCTTCGCGCCGGCATCTTTCGGTTCGCGGATCTGCTCGGGCGACATGTAGTGCGGCGTGCCGAGAAGAAAGCCCGATTTGGTCAGAACGGTTTGTCCCGACGCGCCGCTCGCTTCCTTGATCTTGGCGATGCCAAAGTCCGTCACCTTCACCGCGCCGGTTTTCTCGCGAATGAGATTGGCGGGCTTGATGTCGCGATGCACGATGCTTTTGCCGTGCGCGTAGACGAGCGCTTCCAGCATGCACTGGCAGATGCCGATCGCGTCCGGCAGAGGCAGCGCGCCGCGCTCGGTGAGCAGCACATCGACAGGCGTGCCTTCGACGAACTCCATCACCAGTACGGCGCCGCTGTCGTTGTTAATGAATTCGTAAAAGCGCGTGATGTAGCGGTGGCGCAGCTTGGAGAGAATCTGCGCTTCTTTGACGAAGCGCTTGCGCGCCGTGATCTCGCCCGCCAGCTCGTCCGACATCACTTTCAGCACGACGGAGTAGCCGAGCGGCAGGAGCTCCGTCGCGGCGATAGTGCTGCCGACGTAGACGTGGCTCATGCCGCCTTCGCCGATCTCGCGCTCGATGCGGTAGTTGCCGATGACGGTGCCGATCATTTCAACAGGCCCTCGTCATCCCAGAAGAAGAGATCGTCGCAGAGCGGCATGAAGAGGTACTTGTGCGAGCCGATGCGAATCACATCCTTGCCGCTCAAATCGCGGCGCGGCTCGATCTCGTTCTCATTGACGTACGTGCCGTTCGTCGAATTGTGGTCCATCAAAATGAACCGCCGCTCCTCAGGACGAAACACGAGATCGGCGTGATGCGAAGAAGCCTGATCGTCGTTAATGACGATGTCGCTGCGGCGATCGCGGCCGATCACGTTGCGGCCGATGCGCACGGGATACGACTCGCCGCGCACGGCGCCGGACAAGCCGACCAGCCAGCCCACGACATAGCGTTTCGGTTGCGCCACGCCGTCGAGTTTCGATGCGGCGACGGTGCGTTCCATCGGCGGAACAGCGACGCTCCCGCCGCCGTTCGAGCGATGCGCGGCGCGGCCGCCATCACCATCGAACGTCGCCAGTCGCGGTCCGTCGGGAACAGCTGAAATCGCAGAAGGAGGTGGCGGAAGAGGTGCGCTGCTGACGTTCGGAATCGCGCGCGGTCCCGGCGCTGCGGTGGGACGTGGCGCGTCGAGGTTGCGTGTCGGGCGGACGATCGGGATTTCCGGCTCGCTCTGATCGTGAGGACAGTACGGGCAGATGTCCCACGACTCGTCGATGAAGTGCCCGTTCTCGCACCGCTTATCAGCCACGTTCGCCCCTCACGCGTGAAATGCCACTGCGACGGCATTTCTGCCGCCGAAGTAGATGATGTCTCCATCCCTCAGGAACCGCTTGTCGATCTTTTGATCGTTGACGTAGGTTCCATTCGAGGAATTCCTATCGATGAGCAGGACCTTGCCGTCGATCGAAACGACCTCGGCATGAAGCCGGGATACTTTCGGATTTTCCAATACGATCTCACAAATCGTCGACTCCCGGCCGATCCGGATCCCGGAACCGCCGAGGCCGAGCTTCTCGCCGGCGCGGGTGCCGTTGAGGATGGTGAACTTTCCGAGCGGCACGGTGAGCAGCGACACGCCGTTCGGCGCGACGAGCGTCTCGATGGTGGTGGCTTTCAGCAGGTCGGCCGGAATGCGCGGCTTGCGCGAACGAACCACCAGTGACGTGGCCACGATCACCGCGGCGAGCATGAGCAGCGCGAGTACCGACGTGAGCCACGGATGCAAGCGCCACGGAGGCAGATCGCGCAGCGCGCGCTCGGCGTCGCGGCCGAAGCGAATGAGGTCTGGCGAGTTCGGATAGAGATGCGTGGCGACGAGCAGCTCTTTCTTCGCATCGATCCAGCGGCCATCGCCTGCCGCATCGAGGGCGGTGCGGTAATGGCGGTCAAATTCGCCGCCGGCATTCGCCACGACGCCGCTCTCTTTCAAGAGCGATTTCGCGACGTCGACCGGCACGAGGAACTTGATCGCTTCGGCGTTCGTGTGTCCCCACGTGGAGATGCCGATCACTTCTCCTTCGCGATTCACCGCCGGTCCGCCGGAGTTGCCGCGATAGATCGCGACGTTGGTCTGGAAGACCGGCGTCTTCGCGACATTCGTTTTAATGGCGGTGATCGTGCCGGGATTGAACGTCGCTTCGAGATCGCTGTCGCGCGAGAGCCAGCCGCCGATCACTTCATCCGTGCTGCTGGCGACGGCGGGATAACCGACCGACCAGATCGATTCGCCGACGCGCGTCGATTCGGAATCGCCGAGCGGGAGCGATGGCAGATTTTTGCGCGCGATCTGCAGCAGCGCGAGATCGGCGCCTTTCGACGCGAGTGACGGCGAGAAGCGGCGGATCGTGAACGGCAGCGTCTCGCCGTTCGAGAGCTCGACCTGATTGACGACTTTCACATTCGCCACGCTGCCGGCGTTCGCGAGCGGCTCGATCGTCGCGTCGAGCGCGTCATCGCGATAGAGCGTGCGCAGCGTGTCGATCGGAAAGTGCTTCACCAGCGCCGCAATGGCCCCGTTGCGCCGCAATTCATTTTCGAGTGCAGCTGGATCGCGCGTCGGCGCGACGACATGGCCGCTCGTCAGAATCCAGCCGTCGGGATGGATGATGAAACCGCTGCCGGAACCACCCGCACCGGTGGCGAGCGTCGCGTCGCTTTCGTTCGCGGCGCGCTCCCGAGGCAGCGTGCCGAGCTGACGCGCTGCGTCATCAATCGCGCGGGACGGATAGCGGAACTCCGCGGTCGCGTACGCGCTGATGCGCACGACGGCGGGCTTCACGCCGTACGCCATCTTCTGCACTTCGTCGAGGCGCGAGACGTCGCGACGGCAGGCCGCCACCAGCACACACGCCAGCATTGCGAGTCGACGCGGCCGGGCCATGGAGATTAGCGGATCGCCTGCTGGTTCCAGAACAGCCACGCACCCGCCGCGCCGAGGACGAGCACGAGAAAGAGGGTCCACTTCAGAAAGGGATGGCTCGCGCTGCCCGCTGGAGCGGCGGAGCTCGCCCCGCCGGCGTCTCCCGATGAATTCGGCGGGGCAAGCCCCGCCGCTCCAACGTTCGGCGTCTCGCGCAAAGTTTCGTCGAAGAGGATCGGCTCGACTTCCTGCGTGTCGTCTAACTCGTCGGGCACTGCGCCTTCGCGCTCGACACGCGCGACGATGACCGTCACGTTGTCCGGCGCGCCGCGTTCGAGTGCACGGCGCAGGTATTCGTCCGCCGCCGGTTCGATCGGCAGACGTGCGATCTCGCGCAGTTCGTCTTCTTTGACGACGCCGTACAAACCGTCGCTGCAGAGAATGAAGGTGTCACCTTCCTGAATGTCGAACGGCCCGCGCACGTCGACTTCCACTTCTTCGGCGACGCCCATGGAGCGCTGCAGCACGTTGCGCCGCGGATGCGTCTCCGCTTCCTTTGACGTGAGCAGCCCTTCGCGCACCATCGACGCGACGAGCGAGTGATCGTCGGTCAGCTGGCGGATCTCGTCGCCGCGCACGAGATAGATGCGCGAGTCGCCGACATGCGCGAGCCACCCTTGCTGATCGCGCACGGCGAGCACCGAAGTGGTCGTTCCCATCCCGCGCAAGTCAGGATTGGCCTGCGCCTCGGAGAAGATCCGCGCGTTCGCGCGCGTCAGCGATTCGTGCAGCGCGGTGGCGATGTCCGCGGTCTCGCTGCCGAGGTATTGCGCTTTGACGGTTTCGCCGGCGAGACGCGAGGCGGTGGCGCCGCCGCGATGACCGCCCATGCCGTCCGCGACGATGAGCAGCCGTCCGCCGGGATGGCTTTCGCTCTCTTCCTGCGCGGAAGTCAGAACACCGAAGTCCTGATTCTCGGCGCGGACGAGGCCTACGTCGCTGCGCATGGCAGCGCGGACGACGAGGCGTGGCTCTGGAGTCGTGGTGGACGCTTGCTCGCTCATAGCGGCGTGACCCGGCTGTTCGCGGAGCCGCCATTATAAACGGTTGGGGTGGCGATCCGGACAAAGCGGCCTGTCCTATAATCAGCGGCTCGATGGACCATCTTCAGATCCACTACGTCGACCTCGGCGTGCCACGGGTCTCCGATCTGACCGGTGACATGTCGATCGGACGAACCGAGGGAAACGATCTGGTTCTGAATCATCCGTCGGTGTCGCGGAAGCACGCGCGCATCGAAGGACGCAACATGACGTGGTGGATCATCGATCTGAAATCCACCAATGGCGTGAAGGTCAACGGCAACCTCGTCACGGAAGCGCAGATCAATCCGGGCGACAAGGTACTGATCGGTTCCGTGCAGCTCGACATCAAGGCGCAGCCGTCGGTCGATTTCTCGGCCGATTCGATGTTCGACAATCCGAGTGGCACCGTGATCCGGCGCATCTCCGATTTCAATTCGGAGTTCGGACTCGATCTCGCGGAGATGCAGGCAGGCCGCCCGCCGGAGCTGGGCAAGGCGGAGCCGCAGGTCACGCGCGAAAAGATTTTCCAGGTGCTCGTGCAGGTGGCGAAGGCGCTGCTGCAGAGCGAAGACCTGCACTCGCTGCTCGACACGGTGATGGACATGATCTTCCGCTACCTGCC
>DASSMK010000206.1:0-15004 GCA_035688915.1 Thermoanaerobaculia bacterium | reverse complement strand
AGGACACTCCGCTCAAGGCACATCGGCTCGGACGCGGCGCGATCACGCTGCTCCGTCTGCGCGAACGCGGCTTTCCGCGCGCGGACGTGCTCGAACTGCTGCGCGACGGCTTTCGCGCCAAAACGCGCATCGACGTGGACGCGTCCGATCGCGCCACGCGGCGCGCGCGCATCGCGGGCGGCACGAGCGAAGAGCTGCGCGTCATGCGCAATCGTTCGGCCGAAGTGGAGCAGTACATCGCGCTGGTGGCGGAGCTGGAGGAGCTGACGCAGTCCATCAGCGCGGACTTTCTCGATCGGCTGCCGGGTCTCTTTCGCATCGAGACCGACGGCGATCTCAAAGCCGCGGAAAAGCTCGACGAGATCGCGGCACTGTTCGAACGGACGAAGGTGTGGAATCGCGGCTTCGACGTCAGCGCCGTGATCGACGCCATCGAACAGGAATCGTTGCCTCGCGCTGCATCAAAGGATGCGACGGTGTGGGCGGGCGACATTCTTCGCTTCCGCGGGCGCAGCGTGACGCATCTCTTCACGGTGCGCATGCAGGACGACGTCTTCCCGCAGCGCCGCAATGACGACCCGCTCCTCCCCGACTCCGATCGCCGCGCGCTCGGCTTGCGCGAGATCGGCGACGGCGCGGACGAAGAGCGGCTGCTGCTCGAACTGCTGTACGACAACGCGCACGAAGTGCATTTCTCCTGCGCCGCGGGAGATGGTTTCGGCAAGGTGCTGCGGCCGTCGCGCTTCGTGCGCGGTGCAGGCGCGGCGCACGCGATTGTGCCCGCGCAAACAGCGCCACGAATGACGGCGCGAACGCGGCCGCTGCAACTGCTCGCCAAGGCGGGCACGCGCTCCACGTTCGACGGATACCTCGATCCGCAGCCGCTGCGCGAGAAGATCGAAGCGGCGCTCGCGCGGGTCTCGCCGACGCAGCTCGAAGACTTCGGCGAGTGCCCGCAAAAGTACCTCTTCAAGCACGTCCTCGGCGTCGAAGATCTCGATCAGCCGGAGCGCGAGCTGCAGATTCACCATCGCGAAAAAGGGACGCTCGACCACCGCATCCTGGAGCGCTTCTATCGCAGCGGCGATCGCAGCTTCGCGGCGCTCGAGCAGATCGTGGATGAAGAGTTCGATCGCTTCGCCGAGGAAGTGCCGCCGTTCAACAAAACGGTGCGCGAGATCGAGCGGCGCGCCACCAAGCGCATCCTGCGCGATTTCGTCAGCAGCGATCTCGAAGATCTCGCCGAGCAGGGGCTGGAGCCGAAGCATTTCGAATATCGCTTCGGCAACCGGCGGCGCGGCAATGAAGAGGCATCGGCGCCGGCGTTCGAAGTGAGCGCGGGTGACGCGACGATCCGCATCGACGGCATGATCGATCGCATCGACGCCGGCGGCGGCAAGTTGCGTATCGTCGATTACAAATCGGGCAAGGCGCTGCGGCACGCGGGGCTCTCCGAGAAGATCGATCGCGGCGTGCGGTTGCAGCTCGCGCTGTACGCACTGGCGGTGTCGCAGTTCTTCGACACAGCGCCGGAAAACGTAAGCGGCACGATCAAGCCGCTCGTCGTGGCCGACTTCAAGCCGGCCAAGTTTTCGTTCGCGCTCGCGGAGAAAAAAGACGGTGTCGCGGAGACGCTGCGGCTCTTCGTGAAAGCGATCGTGCGCGGCACCTTCCCCGCGTTTCCGAACGAGCGCGACGACGAATTCAACTCGTGCAAGTACTGCCCGGTGACGCACTCGTGCCGCACGAAACACGACGCCGACGAGCGCTACGCGGTGCAGCAGTCGGAAGACCCGCGCACGCTGCTCGCCTCATTGGAAGGCGGCTCATGAGCGCGGTGCAGCAGTCGCTATTCTTCCCGCCGCCCCCGCCGCGCGCGGGCCAGCGGCAGAACCTCGTCATCGAAGCAGGCGCGGGCACCGGCAAGACCACCGCGATCGTCGGCGAAGTGTTGAAGCTGATGCTCGAGCGCGATGACCTGGCGCTGGAGCGCGTCGTGCTCGTCACGTTCACGGAGAAAGCCGCGGGCGAGATCGCCGATCGCATCCGCGGCGCGCTCGAAGAATTGCTCGAGAAAGATACCGATCATTGGCCGATCGGTTCGCCACATCCGCTGGTGACGCTCACCGATCGCGACCGCGCGCGCCGCGCGCTGACGCAGCACCACGGCCAGATCGATGCGCTGCGCTCGCAGACCATCCACTCGTTCTGCCAGACGTTGCTGCGCACATTTCCGATCGAAGCGAACCTCGATCCGCAATTCAAGATCATCGAAGGCTTCGAGCGCTCGCTGCTCTACGGACAGCTGTACGACGCGTGGGTCGATCAGGAAACGCGCATCGATGCGCGGCCGGAGATCGTGGCGGAGTGGGAGCTGCTTTTCGCGCACGTCGGCTATCTCTTCCAGATCCGCGATCTCATGTTCGCGATGCTCGATCGCCGCGATTTGCTCAACGAGAGCGGCTACGACTTTGGCGATGTCTCCGACTTTGCCGAAACCGCGCTCGACGCGCTGAGCGCGATTCGCCGCACGAGCGACGACGTGGGTGACGACGATGCGCGCGCGATCTGGGCGTACGTGCGCGAGCAGATTCCGCCTTCCGCCGCCGCGCCGCTCGACGCGTGGATCGATTACTTCGCGCCGATCGCCACGCACATCCGCGAAGCGAATCTGCCCACGAACGCGGTGCTGAAAGAGGCGCTGAAGGTTTTGCGCGCCGGCGAGACGAAGGGCCGCTCCATTCACGAGCGTCTGATCAGCCACCGCGCGGCGATGGCGCTGCTGAACATGTCCCGCCGCTTCATCGATTTCCTCGAACGCGAAAAGCGCACCCTCGGCGTCGTCGATTTCGACGATCTCCTCCTGCGCACTCTGGCAGTGCTCGACGACGAAGCGGTGCTGACGCGAGCACGCGGCCAGTTCGATTTCATCTTTGTCGATGAGTTCCAGGACACCGATCGCACACAGGCGCGCATTCTCGGCAAGCTCGCGCGCGACGCGTCCGGCGCGTTCGTACCGGGGCGGATGATCGTGGTCGGCGATCCGAAGCAATCGATCTACGGATTCCGCCGCGCCGATCCGGAAACGTACCGGCAGATGACGGAAGAGATCCTCGCGGCCGGCGGGCGTCCGCAACCGCTCACCGACAACTACCGCAGCGATCCTGCGCTGCTCGATGCGATGAACGCGATGTTCGCGCGGCTCTTCGCGCAAGGCGTGGACGATCCGAACGTCTTTCACCCGTCGTATCGCATGCTCGCCTCGGGCAAGACGCGCAGCGGCGATGCGCACGCGCGTGTGGCGCTCGTCCATTCCGGCGACGACGAACCGGCCACCGTCGCGGAGTGGATCGCGCGGCATCGTGACGGCAGCGAATTCGATCTGCAGCGCTTCGCCATCCTGCTGCGGCGCACGACGCGGCTCGACGATTACCTCGACGCGCTCGATCGCTACGACATCCCCTACGTGCTGCCGCCCACGCGGCTCTTTCTCGATCGCCGCGCGCCGGTCGACCTGCTCGCGGTGTTGCGCGCCGTCGCGTATCCGTTCGATCGCGGATCGATCATCTCCGCCGCGCGCACGCCGTACTTTGCGCTGACCGATCAGGAGATCGTGGAAGGCGGCGCGGCGTGGCAGGAGTTCCAGGTCGCGCTCGATGCCCTGCGCGAAGCGGCGCGGCGCCTTACCGTGGCGCAACTGATCGAGCTGGTGGTGACGAGCACCGCCATCGAAGCGGTGTACGCGGAGGCGGCGGAGGGCGTGCGGCATGCGCGGCATCTGGAGCATGTACGCGCCATCGCCTTCGAATACGACCAGAAGATCGGCGGCTCGGTGCGGCAGTTCGTCGACGAAATCTCGCGGCGCCGCACGGAGCCGGACGAGATGGAGCCGGCGCTCGCGGACGAAACGCGCAACGCCGTGCGCATCCTCACGGTGCATGCGGCGAAGGGGCTCGAGTTCGACACCGTCATCCTCCCCGACCTCTGCTTCCCCACGTCGAATGCGGACGCGATGACGCTCTTCACGGTCGACGAGCCGCGAAGCATCGTGTTGGCGGGCCGCGCCGATTCGATCTCCGCGAACTTTCGTTCCGCCGCCGGCGAGCGTTTGAAGAAAATCTCCGGACGGCGCGAAGAGGCGGAACTGCGGCGGCTGTTCTACGTGGCGGTCACGCGCGCGAAAAATGAAGTCGTCTTTGTCTGCGATCCGGCGGCGAAGAAGATCGGCTTCTCGAAATACCTGCACGAGCTCTTCACGCCGGATGAAGCGATGTGGCCGGTCGAAGGGAGCGAATCGCGCGAAGCACTCGGCTTCCCGATCGCCTTCGAGCGGCTGCGCGCGAGCGGCGGCGAAGCGCGCCGCAAGCGGAAGCGGTTGCGCGACGCCACGCGCGAGCTCGAGCTGGCGAACGCGCCGCTTTCGGAAGTGACGATTCCGATCGTCGAGCCGGTGGCGAAGATACTCGCGCCGGCAGAGATCGCGGTGAAACGCGCGGGCACCCGCAATCGCGCCGCCGGCCTGCTGCTGCATCGCGTGCTGGAACTGTGGGACGGCAAGCGCGATCCCGATTCGCTGCTCATCCAGCTGGCAGCGGAAGCGGCTGCGGAGCAGGAAGTGGTCACGCGCGTGCGGCAACGGCTGCTCACGATCCGCCGCTCGCCCATGCTGCAGCGCATCGCCGCCGCGGAGACGCTCGGTCGCGAGCTGCCGGTGCAATTCATGGAGAACGGCACGCTCGTCGAGCGGCGCATCGATCGCCTGCTGCGCGAGCGCGAGCGCGACGTCGTCATCGACTACAAGAGCGGCGTTCCCGACGAAGAGCGCAAGACGCGTGACGGCGAACAGGTGGCCGCGTACTGCCGCGCCATCGAAGCGCTGACCGGCCGCGCCTGCGAAGGGGTGCTCTGGTATGTCGATCTGGAGAGTGATGTGACGGTGCCGGTGTGAGGGGAGCTGCTGAGCTGTTGAGCTACTGAGCTGTCGAGCATCTGAGGGCTCTTCCTCGCGGCCGCCCCACCTGCGCCGCACGTCGATGATTGCGCGACCCGGCCCGTTCGCAGGGCGGAGCTCAGCGGCTCAGTAGCTCAGCAGCTCCCGTAGAATCCCCCCGTGCCGTTATCGAAAGTCATCCTCCTGTCGTTCATCACCCTCATGACGATGGTGAATCCGCTGGCCGTGATTCCGTCGTTCGTCGCGCTCACCGACGGCGTGCATCGCACCGGCCGCGCGCGTGTCGCCTTCGTCGCCTCCGCCGCTTGCATCGTCGTGCTCACGCTCTTTCTCGTGGCGGGCAACTGGGTCTTCCAATTCTTCGGCATCACGGTGCCGGCCTTTCAGATCATGGGCGGCATCATCTTCTTCACGAACGCGCTGAAGACGCTCGTGCAGCAGGACGACCGCCGCGCGTACAACATCGGCGGCGACAAGCGGATGCAGGAACACGACGTGGAGAAGGCGGAGATCGATCCCTCGTCGATCGCCGTGGTGCCGCTGGCCGTGCCGATGCTCGCCGGTCCCGGCGCCATCACATCGACGATGCTGCTCGTCAATCTCTACCCGCGCATCGAACAGAAGGTGGCCGTGACCATCGCCATCGTCGGCGTCGGCGCGGTGTCGTACGTCACGCTGCTGGCCGCGCTGCCGCTCTCGCGTTTCGTCGGCGATCGCGGCCGCGCCGTCTTCACCAAAGTCATGTCTCTCCTCCTCGGCGCCATCGGCGTTCAGTTCATCATCAACGGACTCAAGCCGGTGATGCTGGAGATCATGCGTTCCGCATGAAGGCGCTCTTCCTCATCAACGCGCGTTCCGGTGCGCGCCGCAATCCGGCGCTGGAGCAGATCATTCGCGACTCCGCGTTCGCGCACGAGATCGTCGGCTGCGGATCGAAAGAGGAGCTCGACGGCATCCTGGCTGACGCGGAAGCGAGCGGCTTCGACGTCGCGTATGCAGTGGGCGGCGACGGCACCGTGCACGAGATTGCGAAGCGTCTCGTCGGCCGCCAACTCGCCCTCGGCGTGTTGCCGACGGGATCGGGCAACGGCTTCGCGCGGCATCTTCATCTTCCGCTCGACGCTACGCTGTCGCTCGCTGCGTGCGCGGACGGCGAAATCGTCACCATCGACACGGCGGAAGTGAACGGCACGCCGTACGTCGGCGTGATGGGCATCGGCTTCGACGCCGTGATCGCGCATCGTTTCGCGGAAGCCGGCACGCGCGGATTGCAGACGTACGTGCGCGAAGGGCTGAAAGCGTTCACCACACTCAAAGCCGAAGATTACGAGGTCGACGGCCGGAAGATGCGCGCCGCGGTCATCGCCATCGCGAATTCCAGCCAGTACGGCAACGACGCGCGCGTCGCTCCGCTCGCGTCGCTGCGCGACGGTCTGCTCGACATCGTGATCGTCGACGACATCACCATGATGCGCGCGCCGTTTCTGCTGCAGCGGCTCTTCGCCGGTACGTTCCATCGCGCGGCGGGTGTGTCGACGCGGCAGAGCGCGGCGGTGACGATTCGTCGTGCGGCGGCGGGAGCGGCGCATCTCGATGGCGAGCCGGTGATGCTCGACGCGGAGTTGCGCGTGCGCATCGTGCCGCAGTCGCTGCGTGTGCTGGTGCCGCGCGGCGTCAGCGTGTAGCGGCGGCGAGGTTGCGCATGAACTCCACGTCGCGCGCAAAGTAGAAGCTTTTCATCGGGCAGAGATTGCTGCCTGCCACCGCGCACACGCTCTCCACGGTCTGCTCGTCCGACGGCTGCCACGATTCGCGCTGCTTGATGATGCGTGTCAGCTCGCCGCGGTAGCGATCGAAGCGCTCGTCGTTCCAGATCTCGCGCACGCTGGTCTGCATCACGTTGCCGAGGGGCTTGTTCTGGAGGATGCAGCAGGGGGCGACGGTGCCGTTGCTGCGGATCAGCATCGAATACCAGCCGATCACACAGGCAGGATCGGCGAACGCTTGCGTCGCGCGATCGGTGCGCGCGTTGCGGCGCATGCGCGCGAAGTGACGCACCTTGTCGCGCAGCGAGCCTTCGCGCCTCATGAAGTCGGTGAGCTTGGCCACGAAGGGACGCGCGCTGCGCTCGGCGCCGAGGCGCTGGATCATGGCGTCGACGGCGGGTTGGATGTCCTGCTCGAAGCTGCCGATGTTGCGGATGTGGCGGAACTCGTCGCGCCGAATCACTTGCTCGTACAGCGCGAGCATCTCCGCGCTCTGCTCGGGCGTCATCTGCTGTTCCGCGGTGAGGAACGCCAGCCCGCTGAAGATCATCGTGTCGGCGCCGAGATCGCGCGCCAGCTCGTACATCTTCGGGATGTCGCGGTAGTTGTCGCGCCAGACCAGGAACTGGATGTTGACGATGGGACGTTTGCTGCCGTTCGCGTTGCGGATGGCGATCAGCCGTTTGATGTTGTCGAGCACGCGCTGGTAGTTGCGCGCGGGTGTCTTCATCATCGTGGCGTAGCTCTCCGCGCCGACGGTGTTGAGCGAGATCGTCACCTGATCGCACGCTTGCGTGAGCAGCGTGGCCGTCGCTTCGTCGAGCAGCACGGCGTTGGTGGTGAGATTTTCGATCGGAATGCCGGCCGCGACGACCGCGCGCAGCACGTCTTTGATCTTGCGATGGAAGAGCGGCTCGCCGCCACCGGACAGGCGAATGGCGCGCGTGCCGATGGTCTTTAGCTCGTCGATGAGATTCGTGAAGCGATCGAACGGCAACTCGTCGGTGCCGCGAATGGCGGCCGTCGAGCAGAAGAAGCAATCGATGTTGCAGCGATCGGCCGGATGGATCTCGACGTGGTACGGCCCGCCGTACGCCTTGCCGTCGCGCACGCCGGCCAGGAGTTGCTGCTTGTCGGCAGCGGTCAGGTACTGCCAGCCGAGGTCACTCATGTGGGCGGAAAAAGGTCAAAGAGGGGCTACCAATTCCTCGATGCGTTTCGCGAGCTCGTCGCGCGTGGCGATGAAGCGGTCGTAGCGCGTGGCGGGATCATCCGGGCCGTACGACGGATCGATGATTGGCCAGTGCTCGATGCGTTTCGCGCCGGGCCAGTTCGGGCAATCCTTCGCAGCGGAATCGCACACCGTCACGACGATGTCGAACGGCTGGTTGATGAACTGATCCGCGCCCTTGGACGTGGCGCCGTTGATGTCGACGCCGACCGCGGCCATGGCGCGGATGGCCAGCGGATGCACCCAACCGGCGGGACGCGAGCCGGCGGACACCGCTTCCACTTTGTCGCCGTGAAAGGCGTTGGCGATCGCTTCCGCCATCTGGGAGCGCGCGGCGTTGCCGGTGCAGAGAAAGAGAATGCGCTGCTTCATGGCCACAGCATAGCGCGAGCGTCGGCGAAGCCTTCGTGGCAATGCACTTGCTCGATGCGGATGCATGGAAAAGCTTTACGAGCTCATCGACAAAATCGAGATCGCCATGTTCACCACGCGCCGCGCCGACGGGAAGCTCGTGTCGCGGCCGATGGCCACGCAGCGTCACGCGGAAGGCGCGCATCTCTGGTTCGTGACGGACCGCAGCTCCGAAAAACTCGTCGAGATCGGCGCCGACCCGCACGTCAACCTCGGCTACTTCCGCGATCTGACGAAAGAGTGGGTTTCCGTCTCCGGACTCGCGCGGATCGTCGACGATCGCGCGAAGATTCACGAGCTCTACGCGCCCGATTGGCGCGCGTGGTTCGGCGATGAAGGCGGCGAGAAGGACGGCACGCCGGACGACCCGCGCATCGTGCTGATCGGTGTGCAGATCGAGCTGGCGCTCTATCTCAGCGTGAACAAGCCGCAGCCGGTCGTGTTGTTCGACGTCGTGAAAGGGATCGTGACCGGCAACCGGCCGGATGTGGGCGAGGTGAAGGAAGTGAAGCCGTAACGCGCGTGGTGTCATCCTGAGCGAAGCGCTGCGCAGTCGAAGGACCTTCCCCAAGTGGCGCGAGCGAAGGTCCTTCGCCGTCTTCGCGGCTTCAGGATGACACCGGGGTGCGTTACGGCGAGAGCCGCTCGATGATCCAGTCTTTCGGCTCGCGCAGGCGGTAGACGAACCGGTCGTGCAAACGATCGGGGCGTCCCTGCCAGAACTCGATTTCCACCGGAATGACGCGATAGCCGCCCCAGTGCGGCGGACGCGGAACCGTGCGATCGCGGTACGTCGCTTCGAGCTCGCGGAAGCGATGTTCGAGATCGCCACGGCCGTGAATGACCTGACTCTGGCTCGATGCCCACGCACCGAGCTGGCTGCCGCGCGGGCGCGTCGCAAAGTACGCGTCCGATTCTTCTTCCGTGACTTTCACGGCCACGCCTTCAACCCGCACCTGGCGCTCCAGCGAAGCCCACCAAAAGCAGAGTGCGACGCGAGGGTTCTCGCGGATCTCCTCCGCTTTGCGGCTGTTGTAGTTCGTGAAGAAGACGAAGCCGCGGTCGTCGAAGCTCTTGAGCAGCGAGATGCGCGAGCTGACTTTGCAGTCCGGCCCCACGGTCGACACGGTCATCCCCTCGGGCAGATCGGGCTGGCGCTGCTTCGCCTCTTCGAACCATTTGCCGAACTGCGCAAACGGACTCGGATCGAGATCGGTCTCGAGCAACTGATTCACGGATACTCCTCTCGCGACAGAACGCGGTCGATTTTGCGGAGGACGCGCTGCGATTCGGCGCCCGGCATCAGCGCGGCCGCGCGCTCCAGCGGAATCCAGGCGAGCGCTTTCGACTCGCTTTCGTCGATGGTAATGCTCTCCGGCGATGCCGTGCGTGCGAGATATCGCACGTCGAAGTGATCGTGGTCCGGCTCACCCTTGCCTGCCGGAATGGTGTGCACGTCGAGATCGAAGATGCCGCCGACGATGCGCAGATCGCCGAGGCCGGATTCCTCGCGGCCTTCGCGGAGTGCGGCTTCTTCCGGCCACTCCCCTGCTTCGACGTGACCGCCCATCTGCAGCCAGCGATCGAGCCGGCGGTGGTGATGGAGCAGGAGGCGATTGGCGTCGTCGAGGATGAAGCAGCCGGCGGTGAAATGTCCCGGCGCGAAATGGCCGCGTGAGAAGGCGTCGGGGCCGTTCGTCAACAAGTTGACCATCGCGCGCACGTGCTCCTCCTCCACCGCGTCGGCGGCCTGGTAGGTGCGGAGTTGCGCGAGGAGTGACTGGTCACGCGTCATGTGTGCGACGGGAACCAATGATAGAGGAAGAAGTAGACCAGCACGCCGGTGACGGAGACGTACATCCAGATCGGAAAGGTCCACTTCGCAATGCGCCGGTGCTGCGGCACGCGCATCTTCAATCCGTTGATCACGGTGACGATGGCCAACGGCACGATGACCACCGCGAGGATGGTGTGCGTGGTGAGCATCGTCAGATAGAACGTGCGCCAGAAGCCGGTGCCGGCAAAGCGCGTCACGACGCCGCCGCGCAGCGAGTGATACGTGATGTACGACGCGAGAAACGCGAGCGAGGTGATACACGCCGCCAGCATGAACCGCTTATGCAGCTGAATCTTCTTCCGCCGGATGAGGATGTAGCCGGTCAGGAGAAAGATGCCGCTGAGCGCGTTGAGGGAGGCGTTGAGCGCGGGGAAGTACTGCATGACCGCCGCATTCTATGCGACGGCGCCGGCGCAGCCGGCGGAGGCGTCAAAGGCTCAAAGGCTCACAGGCTCACAGGCTCAGAGCAGCACGTGCGGGGCGAGAGCCACGTCTTGCGCAAGACCGCACATGTTCCGGCGCACAGGCGACGCTGGCGCAGCGTGCGCTACTTTGAGCCTTTGAGCCTGTGCGCCTTTGAGCCTGGGCGGGCGGGGGACGGGCGGCGGGCCGGGCCTACTCCCGCAGCAAGTCGTTCACCGTGCGCTGCACGTGTTCCGCGACTTCCGCAGTCGAGCCGTCGGCGTATTCGCGGATGACGCCGGTTTTGTCGGCGATGGCGAATTTCGCGCTGTGCAGGAGCGGCTCGCCGCCTGGTTGCGGATCGCCTGCGGCGAGCTTGAAGCCGTTCACGGACAGCTTCACGATCGTGCTGCGGTCGGCGGTGAGGAACATCCAGCGCGGATCGTTGCGGAAGCGCATGGCGTAATCGGCGAGGACGCGCGGCGTGTCGTGCGCGGGATCGACGCTGATGGAAACGAAGCGCACCGGCGCATCCTTGTCGATCTTCTTCGTCACCGCGCGCATGTTGTTCGTCATGATCGGGCAGACGCCCGTGCAGTTCGTAAAGATGAAGTTGTAGACGACGACGTTGCCCTTCAGCGAATCGAGGTTGAGGGTCTTCCCTTCTTCATTCACCAGCGACGTGGAAGGGACCGGGAAGAGCTTGGGGAGGTCCGATTCGTGGTGGCAGGCGGCGAAGGCGAGAACCGCGAAGGCGAGCAGGCTACGGATGCGCATTGACGACGAGCAACAACATCACGGTGAGCAGGTAGAGGTTCGAGAGCATGAACGCGTTGCGCGCCATGCGCACGCTGCGATCGAAGTAGAAGCGTACGCAGGCGACGAAGAGCGCTACGCCACACGCGGCCGCGCCGATGAGGTAGATGACGCCGGTCAAGCCGAGGAATGACGGGAGGACGCTGACGGCGAGGAGAGCGAGCGAGTAGAAGATCGACTGCCGCGCCACTTTCGCGCCGTCGTCGTCGACCACGGAGAGCATGGCGAAGCCGCCGCGCGCGTAGTCGTCGCGGTACATCCAGCTGATGGCCATGAAGTGCGGGAGCTGCCAGAGGAAGAGGATGCCGAAGGCGATCCAGCCGCCGGTGCCGAGCGCGCCGGTCGCGGCGGTCCAGCCCATGAGCGGCGGCACGGCGCCCGGAATCGCGCCGATGAGCGTGCAGATCGTCGACATCCGCTTGAGCGGCGTGTAGACGAAGATATAGCTGGTGAGCGTGAATGCGCCGAGTGCCGCGCTCAGCCAGTTGACCGTGAGGCCGAGATAGAGCGTGCCGAGAATGGCGATGCCGGAGGAGAAGACCAGCGCGGCGCGCGGCGTGATGCGGCCTGCCGGGAGCGGGCGCATGCGCGTGCGGTGCATTTTGGCGTCGTGGTCGCGCTCCACGTACTGATTAAGCGCGTTCGTGCCGGCGGCGACGAGCGCGGTGCCGATGAGCGCGTTCAGGAAGAGCAGCGCGTGCACGTGCGTCGCGCCGAACAGATAGCCGGCGGCGGTGGTGATCAGCACCATCAGCACGATGCGGGATTTCGACAGCTCGAGGTAATCGCGAACGATTGCGGCGAGCGTCGGCCGCGGCAACGCGACGGCGAAATCGCTCATGCCGTGGCCTCGCTTGCGACAAGCGCACCAGACGGGCTCGTCGCGCGCTTCCACGCCAGCGTGCGCGCGGAGAGCGTGAGCACGAGCGACGTCGCCAGCGTCGCGGCGCCGATCATCACGTGCAGGCTGGTGATCACCGGCTGCTTGCCGCTCCAGATCACGTAGCCGCCGAGGAGGATCTGGGTACCGGTGAGGAGCAGCAGCATGTGGGCGAGAAAGCGCAGCGGATGATTCGCTTCGTAACGCAAGAGACGAATGGCCAGTGCGATGACGAGGATGGCCACGGTCATCGCGCCCGCGCGATGCGAGAACGCGGCCACGATTTCTTTCGATGCGAACGCGGGAATCACGCGGCCGAACGAGAGCGGGAAATCAGGGATGGCCAGGCCGGCGCCGAGGTGGCGCATGACGGCGCCGAGAAGAATCTGGATGTAGGCGGCGGCGGTGAGAGTCCACGCCAGACCGGTGGGCGCATCGCCTTTTTCGTAGGTGCGCAGGCGCTGGTAGAAGTTCGAGGTGAAGAAGGCGATGGAGACGTTCAGGCAGAAGAAGATTTCGGCCAGCGCGGCATGCGAGATGGAGACGGCTTTTGGCAGGAGCAGCAGCACGGTCACGCCGCCGAGAATGCCCTGCACGACGACAGCGCCGAGGGAGAACCAGCCGAGGCGGCGGACGAACGCTTTCGGTTCGCGGAACTGCAGCCAGAGCGCCTGAATGACGGTCAGAAAACCGACGGTGGAGGCGATGAGGCGATGGCCGTGCTCGTAGAAGATCCCGCCCACCCACTTGCTGTAGGGGAACGAAAACATGAACGAGCCGTAGGTGTTCGGCCAGTCCGGAACAGAGAGGCCGGAGCCGGTGGACGTCACCATCGCGCCGGCGAAGATCAGCAGCAGAGTGGATGCGGCGACGAGCTTCGTGAACCGCCGCAGCCAGAGAGGTGTGGTCTCGGTGTAGTGACGGATATTCAGATGCTGGGGTTCGTTGGTAGAAGTCATTAACCTGAAATGCTGACGGCGGCGGGTTGCTGCTCCCGCAGCCACTTCTCGAAATCGGCTTTGGTGTGAACCTCGTACTGCCCCTTCATGCGGTAGTGGCCGAGGCCGCAGAGCTGCGCGCAGGCGATGTCCCACGGTTGCGCGCCGCTGGTATGTGTCGGCTGGAAGTGTACCGGAACTTCCATTCCGGGGATGGCGTCCTGCTTCACCCGCATGTACGGCAGGAAGAAGCTGTGGATCACATCCTTCGAGCTGATCCGGATGATGACCGGACGGTCCACCTGCAGGTGGAGCTGGTTGAGCGTGATGATGTCGTCCTTCGCGTTGGGATCGGTCGGATCGAGACCGAGCGGATTGGTGGAGGAGACGAGTTTGAGCTGCGTCCGCCCGAACAGATGATCCGGTCCGGGATAGTGGATGTTCCACGCAAACTGCTCACCGACAACGCGTATTTCCAGCGGATTGCTCTCCGGTTTCGGCTGCGAAGTCCACTTGTACCAGGCCGGGATGGAGAAGCCGACCAGGAGCACCACTTCCACCACCGCCACGCCCGCTTCGGCGTAGCTGGAGAGATGCGAGCGCGTGCCGTGATAGCTGGCCTTGGGGTTCCGCGAGGCGCGGAAGCGCATGAGCATGTAGACGAACAGCACACCCCAGATGACGAACAGGATGAGCATGAGCACGTGGACGTACGCGGAGAGCTTGTCGAGCTCCGGCCCATGCTGCGAGTAGTCGGGCGGCATGTACTGCGCGAGGAAGTCCATCACGACTCGGGTCCCCCTTCGATGACGCGAAACGATTCACGGAACCGGCGCAGCTCTTTCGCGCGCCGCCAGAAGCTCCAGAAGAGTGCAACGAAACCGATCTGCACGAATCCGATGAATCCGAGCAGCACCCAGACGCCCTTTTGCGTCCCCTTGACCAGCGGATCGTCGGGCGAGCCGAAACAGACCGGGCAGGCGGAGGCGATGGCAGGAACGAGCACGAGTGCGACTACGGCGAAGGTGACGGCGCGGCGGAACGATGCGGTCATGGCAGCTCCTTCAGCTTCCGGAACGTCCGTTTGCCGTACACGATCAGCGCCACCGCGCACGCGACGAACACCGCCGCGAGCGCAAAGCCGGTGGGCGTCTGCGCGTTGATTCCCCAGATGATGACGAACAGCGACAGCAGCACCGACACCGTGACGAAGACAACGTGAAAGATCCGGAGAGACATAGGGTCACCGAATGCGCTGCTGTTAGTGCTCGGGTTGTTCATGCGTTGTTTCATGGGCGGTGCCGCCGGTCGGCGCGGGGCTGGCGGCGTTGAGGTCGTAATGCGGCCACACCTTCTGCGCGTTGTCGCGCTGATGCCACGGCCCCCAGAGGAGCATGCCGAAGAAGAAGAACGTGAATGCGAGCACCGCGAAGATCAGCTTGCGCTCGGAGATGAGATGCATGAAGAACGCGGCCACCAGCGAGCCTTTGACCAGTGCCACCGTCAGCGCCAGAGCGATGGTGAGATGCGTCGGCAGATGGAGGAGGCTGATGGCGACGGTGATGACCGTGAGCACGGCCAGCGCGCCGAAGACCATGAGGTACTTGCGGATCTCTTTGCGGATCGCTTCGGGACTGTTGTCGTGGCCGTCGTGATGCGACGTGGCGTCGTGCGCATCGTGTGCGCCGTGCGCGTCGTGGGCGTTGGCCGCTGCAGCGTGATCGCTCATTCGTATCGCTCTCCTACAGCAGGTACAGGACCGGGAAGAGGAA
>DASSMK010000205.1:0-3319 GCA_035688915.1 Thermoanaerobaculia bacterium | reverse complement strand
GCGACGAAAGCGTGCGCGCGATTTCCGCGGCGGTGCTGCTGCGCCGCAACTTCTTCACCGACGCGCGCGTGCCGCTGTATGGCGAAGTGTCGTCGGGACCGATGTGGTCCGAGCGCCGCGTACCCGCCGCCACGTCACGCTTCAACTTCAACACGCAGCTCGGCGGCGGCGCGATTCTCTTCGCACACAGCCGCGCCGCGCTGCTCTTCGGCTATCGCTTCATGCACATCTCGAACGGCGGTTACGCGCCGCGCAATCCGGGACTGAACGTGCACTCGCTGCTCATCGGCGCGCGCTTCCGCGGTCGTTAGCTACTCGAACAGCGTATCGACGTACGCCTGCGGATCGAACGGAATCAGATCGTCCGCGCTCTCGCCCACTCCGATGAATTTCACCGGGATGTCGAACTGCCGCATGATCGAGAGGATCACGCCGCCTTTCGCCGTGCCGTCGAGTTTCGTCACGATCATCCCCGTGACCTTCGCTGCTTCGAGAAACGCTGCAGCCTGGCTGACGCCGTTCTGGCCGGTGGTGCCGTCGATGACGAGCAGCGTCTCATGCGGCGCGCCCGGCACCGCTTTGTCGATCACGCGATGAATCTTCGAGAGCTCCTGCATCAGGTGTGACTTGTTGTGCAGGCGGCCGGCGGTGTCGATGATCACGATGTCCGCGTTGCGCGCTTTCGCAGCGGCGACCGAATCGTGCGCGACCGCCGCGGGATCCGATCCCGCCTTGTGCTTGATCAGCGGCACCTTCACGCGATCGGCCCACATCTGCAGCTGTTCGATGGCCGCGGCGCGAAACGTATCGGCCGCGCCGAGAACGACGCTTTTCCCTTCATTCGTCCAGCGCTGCGCGAGCTTGGCGATGGTTGTGGTCTTGCCGGTGCCGTTCACTCCCACCACCAGCACGACGAACGGTTTCGCGCGTTCGATCTCGATGCGCGAGGCCACGCGTTGCGGGATCAGCGCGCGCGTTTCCTGCCGCAGCACTTCGGTGAAGCGCTCCATCTTCGTGATGTTCTCGTCGCGCACGCGCCGCTCGATGCGCTCGACGAGCGACAGGGTCAGCTCCGCGCCGACGTCCGCGCCGAGGAGGCCTTCTTCGAGGCCGTCGATCGCTTTCTGATCGATCGGAAGGTCGGCCGTCATGGCCTCCTTCACCTTCTCGATGATCTCCGTGTGGGTCATGAAGAGCCCACGTTTCAGTTTGTCGAACAGCCCTTTTTTCGGTTCGTCGGCCATGGTGTGTGATTACCTCATCGCGCGCTTCACCATCTCTTCGTCGATGGTGACGACGCCGCTGTCGGACGGCTCGAATTCGAGCTGGCGGATGACGCGGCGATATGTCTCGCGGAGCGCGCGGGCGCCGAGGCGCTTCTGGCGGGCGGCGTCCCAGGCGATGGCGATGAGCGCGCCGCGTGTGATTTGCAGGTCGATGCCGAATCGCGCGAAGTAATCGCGCGACGTGCGGAAGATCGAGCCTTCCGGCTCGACGAAGATGCGCCCCAGATCGCTTTCGCTGAGATCGTTCAGCACCACGATCGATTCGAAGCGCGACACGAATTGCGGCGTCATGCCGTAGCGAAAGAGATCGTCGTACTTCAGATAATCGCGCAGATGAAACGGCAGCTCTTCGCGCACTTCGCCGCTCGCGGAGACGACCACCACCGGCTTCATCGGCGTGACGTCCTGCCCGATCGTGGCGCGGCGCAGAACGCTGTCGTACAGCTCTTCAAATGCGCCGCCGGCGACGAAAAGGATGTTCGATGAGTTCACCGCCACGGTCTGGCCGTCCGCGTTGAACTCGACGTTCTCGTTCTCCATCAGCGTGAGCAGCGCTTCCTGCGCCACGATGCCGCGCACGTTCGGCGTGCCGCGCACTTCCGCGCGGATCTTGTCGACTTCGTCGATGAAGACGATGCCGTTTTCGACGGCGCGCAGCACGAGCTCCACGGGCGCGCGCGGGCCGAGCTTCTTGCGCGCGTTTTCATACAGCCTCCCCACCACCACCTTGCCGTATCCCGCATGCTCCTCGGCCAGCACGTTTGCATTGATGCGCAGCACGTTGGCGTAATCGAAGAGATCGCGATGCTGCGAGAGGAACTGCTCGACGGCGCGCATGAGCGTGGTCTTGCCGGAGCCCGAATTGCCAATCATGAGAATGTTCGGCGCGGGATGCCCGACCAGATGCTTCACGATGGCGACGGCGAGCTCGCGCAGCGCGTCATCCTGACCGACGACCGACTTGCGCAGCTCCTCGAACACCTCTTTCGGACGAAGCGGGAAAGACATGCGGCGCGGATTGTAACCGCGCGCGCATGGCGCGCGGTTAGGCTCACAGGCTCACAGGCTCAGAGGCTCACAGGCTCAAAGTAGCTGACGCTGCGCGAGAGGCGCATTCGCGAGATGCCGTGCGCGGCTGCGCCGGGGGCTAGGCTCATGGGCTCATAGGCTCATGGGCTCATAGCAGCTCACGCTGCGCGAGAGGCGCGTGCGCGAGATGCCGTGGGGCTGCGGCCCGCGGAGGCTCAAAGGCTCACAGGCTCAAAGGCTCAAAGTAGCTAACGCTGCGCGAGAGGCGCATCCGCGAGATGCCGTGCTTTTTACCCATGGCATCTCCGCACGGTTCCGCTCTGGCGACGCGTGCGCTGCTCTGAGCCTTTGAGCCTGTGAGCCTTTGAGCCTCGACAGACGGCGAAGCCGGACGCGCCTAGGTCACGAACGAGAAGATCACCGCCAGCAGCAGCACCGCCACGACGGCGATCGAGATATAGAACGCTTGCACCGTCGGCTTGTGCATGTTCACGGATTCGCGGCGTTCGCCGAGGAGGTATTGGAGGTATTCGACGCGGGGGCGGATGGTGCCCACTTTGTCTTCCAGCTGGGGGTAGAGCACCTGATTGATGGCCGGGACCATCACCACCGGTATGAACGTCGCGCCGCCGGAGCGGCTGATGAAATCGCCGAGCATCTCGTTGTGCGGCGTTTCGCTTTGCGAGACGAGGCAGTGATAGACGGTCGTCGACTGCAGCACAGACAGCGCTTTCTGGGTCGTGTTCTTGGCGCGGTACGTCTGCACCACCGACTCGGACGTCTGGCGGAGGATGCGCTCGTTGATGTCGGGCACACGCGTGAAGATGAAGACGGTCTCGCCATGCGTGACCGGCAGCTTTTCGGGGCGGCGGAAGATGATCTCGCCATATTCGTCGAGATCGGTCAGTGCTTGATCGGTGGTGAACCCTTCCTCATTCAGGCGTGCAATCAGGCGGGTGACCACATCGGTCCCCTCGGGCGACTCAGTCGGCTTTTCGGCTTTC
>DASSMK010000204.1:0-5179 GCA_035688915.1 Thermoanaerobaculia bacterium | reverse complement strand
GAACACCGACTTCGCCACGAGCTGCGGGTGGAGGTTCCGCCGGAACGTCCCCTCGCTCTGCCCCTGCTCGATGATCTTGCGGATGATGTTGAGGTAGTCGGCGACCTCCTGCTGCGAGAGGAGGCTCATGAACTTGAGGCTGTGGCGCAGCTCGACCTGCGAAACGACGGCGAGCGCGCGGTCGCGCCCCAAGGTCTGAAGATGATGCCGGATCGCAATCCGCAACCGCTCCTCGGCACGATTGATGTTCGCCATCTGCTGCTCGAGCGTCTGCAGGTAGTGGCGCGTGTGTTCGCGGAAGATCGTGACGAGCAGATCTTCCTTGCCGTCGAAGTAGAGGTAGATCGTGCCGTCAGCGACGCCCGCGGCTTTGGCGATCTGCGCGACTTTGGCGTTGAAGTAGCCGAACTCCGCGAAGACGTCGATGGCGGCGCGAAGAATGCGCTCGCGTTTGGAGGTGCCGCGAAAGGCTTCGGAGGTGGGACGCTCGGGAGTGGCTTGTTTGGCCATGGCCGAATGAATGCTCATTCAGCGGGGCGGGGAAGTCAAGGAGAGGCGCTCCCTCACCGCCACCACAAACCTCTCATCGCGCGCCTCCCGCCGCTTCCCCTCGATCGCCTCGAACACGTCCGCTCGCGAATCGCTCGCACGCATCGGATACACGTGCACGTGCAGATGCGGCGTGGCGATGCCGAGCTTCATGATGATCGCGCGCTCCGCTCCCGTCTCGCGCAACAGCACGCGTTCGACGCGATGCCACAGTGCGGTGAGATGCGCCCATTCATCCGCATCGAGATCGCTCGCGTTTTCGACGTGACGCTTCGCCGCGATCATGGCGTGACCGCGCGGCGACCAATCCTCATGCAGCACTACCCACGCCTGTTCATCTTCGAAAACGACGTCGCCGGCGCGCGCGACGTCCGTGCAAAAAACGCATTCATTCATCACTCCCTATAATGCGCCGCCATGCAGACAATCCGTTTCGGCCGCACCAACGTCTCCGTCCCCACCATCTCCCTCGGCACCTGGGGACACGGCGGCCCGAACGTGAACAACGGCGTCTCCGTCGGCTGGACCGGCCACGATGACACGGAGGCGAAGGAAGCGATCGCGGCGGCGTATCGCGCGGGCATCACGCACTGGGACACCGCGGACGCCTACGGCAACGGCCACTCGGAAAAACTGATTGGCGAGATGTGGACCGAAGTGCCGCGCGACGAGATCTTTCTGGCGACGAAGTTCGGCTACATCTACGGACCATCGAATCATCCGTACGATCCGCAGTTCATGCGCGCGCACGCCGAGCGCTCGCTGCGCAACCTGCGCACGGATGTGATCGACCTGCATTACTTTCATCATTGCGATTTCGGCGAGAACGACGAGTACTTTGACGGCGCGCTCGAAACCATGCACCGCCTGCGCGAGGAAGGCAAAGTGCGCTTCATCGGCCTCTCCGACTGGGACGCCGCGCGCATCCGCAAATTCGTCGAGCGCGTCGACCCGGACGTCGTGCAGCCGTACCGCAACGTCGTCGACGACGACTACGAATCTTCCGGCCTCAAGGAATGGGTCGACGCGCACGACCTCGGCGTCGCGTTCTTCTCGCCGCTGAAACACGGCCTGCTGCTGGGCAAATACGACCAGCCGGTGAACCACGGCCAGGGCGACTTTCGGAGCAACGTGGACGACTTTCGCGACGCAGCCGCCATCGCGCGTTACAAGCGCGCGAGCGAAGCGATGCGCGAGCGCTTCACCACGCAGCGCGAGCCGGTGCTGCACGCCGTCACCGGCGCGTTGCTCGCGGGAAACCCGACCGCCTGCGTGCTCCTCGGCCAGCGCAACGCGAAGCAGGTCGCCGCTGCGGCGGCGGTGGGCGAGGCGCTGAGTGAGGAGGAGGCGGGGTGGGTGAAGGGGCAGTATCAGGCGGTATAATTTGGGGGATGGCTGACGAGCCTGAGAAGCCCGAATACGACGCGTACCTCATGAGCCTCACGCCCGGCGAGCGCGTTGAGATGGTGTGGCAGCTCACCGTCGAAGAGTGGCGCCGCAAGGAGCCGGGCTGGGAAGAAACTGCGCTCCGGCGCGACGTCGTCAACATCATCCGTCCGAAGCGCTGACGCGCCGCGTGAACGCGCTAATACTCGAATACAGCCGCGTCGCCCGCTCCACCATTACCTCAGGCGGCAAGAACACTTCCTCGAGTGCCGCGTGAGTTCGTGATCAACAAGCGCGCCGTCGGACGCCCGCAGGATCTCGTGGACGCGGATTACGTCGAGCGCAGCCCGATCGATTAATACCCCAACATCAATCGCGCCGCCCGCTCCACCATCTCCTCACTCGGCAAAAACACTTCCTCCAGCGGCGGCGAGTAGGGCACGGGCGTGTCGAGGGCGCCGAGGATTCGCACGGGGGCGTCGAGGTACTCGAACGCCTCTTCCTGGATGATCGCGGCGAGCGATTCGCCGATCGATCCGGTGCGTGTGTCTTCGTGCACGATCAGCACGCGATTGCATTGGCGCGCGACGGAGAGCACGGCCGCGCGGTCGAGCGGAGCGAGCGAGCGCAGGTCGAGCACCGCGCACTCGTGGCCGTCCTTCGCCAGCTTCTCGGCGACGCGCATGGCCACGTGCACGTAGGCGCCGTAGGTGATGATCGCGAGCGCGTCGCCCGCGCGACGCAATGCGGCGCGGCCGAGGGGGATGGCGGCGGGCGGTTCGTCGGCGAGCGCCTGCTTGATCTTCGGATCGCGATAGAGCGCGATGTGCTCGTAGTAGAGCACCGGATCGGGATCGGCCACGGCCGCGGCCATCAGCGCGCGCGCGTCGTGCGGGGTGGACGGTGCGACGATCTTCAATCCCGGCGTGCGGTAGAACCACGCCTCCGTGCTCTGCGAGTGATATGGGCCGGCGTGACGCAGGCCGCCCCACGGCATCCGCAAAACGAAAGGCACTTCGCCGCCCCAGCGATAGCGGATCTTCGCCGCGTTGTTGACGAGCTGATTGAAGCCGGTGGCGATGAAGTCGTTGAACTGGATCTCGCCGATTGGACGCAGTCCCGCGAGCGCGGCGCCGATGCACACGCCGATCGTGGCCGATTCCGACAGCACCGAATTGAGAATACGCGATTCGAAATCCTTCAGCAGCGGGCGCAGGAGCAGGAACGCGTTGCCGTACTTGCCGCCGACGTCTTCGCCGTACACGAACACGCGCTCATCGCTGCGCAGCGCATCGCCGACGCCGAGCATCACCGCTTCGAGGAACGTCTTGCCGCGCGGATCGAACGGCGGTGCGTCCTCGACCTGCAGCGCCTCGAACGACTGCTGCTGCCGCCACGTCTCATTCAGCACTTCCACATGCGCGCGCGCCGGCTCGTTCGCGAACACACCTTTGCCCGCGTCCGCACCGTCAGGCCACGGCGCGTCGATCACGGCGCGCGCTTCGGCTTCCACGAGCGCTTCGATCTCGCTCTTCCACTGCTCGAATTCTTCCGCGGTGACGACGCCTTCTTCGGCGAGCTTCGCCGCGTACGCCGCGATCGGATCGCGCTGCCGCCAGAACTCGTACGTCTCGCGATCGGCGTAGCCCTGCTCGGTCAGCTGCGGATAGCCCCACGACGTCTGCGGGTCTTTGCCGAGGTAGAGCATGTCGTCGTGATGCGCGTGACCGCACATGCGCATGGCCACGAGCTCGATCAACGTCGGTCCCTGCTTCGCACGCGCGCGATCCGCTGCCCACGCGAACGCCGCCGCGATCTGCTCGGGATCGGTGCCGTCGATGGTGATGGCCGGGATGCCGTAGCCCGCACCTTTCTCCGCGAACACGCGCGCCGCGGAGTTTTCGCGCACCGGTGTCGAGAGCGCGGTCTGGTTGTTCTGCACGCAGAACACCGCCGGGAGCTTCCGCGCCGCGCACGCATTGATTGCTTCGTGCCATTCGCCGAGGGACGTTGAACCTTCGCCGACGAACGACACGGCTACGCGCTCTTCATTGCGCAGCGCGAACGCCATCGCCACGCCCGCCATCGTCAGCGCGGGACTGCCGAGCGGCGCCATCGCCGGAAAGACGCCGTGCTCCCAATCGCCGACGTGCAGATCCTTGCCGTTCATCGGCGCGCCCGCTTTGGCCATCTGCGCGCTGAGCACCATGCGAATCGTCTCGGGCACGTTGTGCATGGCGATGACGGCGCCGAGGTCGCGGATCATCGGCGAAACGACATCGCCGTTCGCGCCGCGCCGCAAACGAATCGCCGCCGCGTAAATCGCTTCTTGGCCGAGGGAGCGGAAGCCTTTGCCTTGAAACGATGTGTTGCCCCAACGGACTTCGCCGCCGGTGAAGAACTGCTTGAGACGATTGTCGGTGGCGCGCGTGAGCATCATGCCGCGCAGCATTTCGCGCTTTTCGTCGCGCGTGAGCGAGGCGGCGATTTCCTCGCGGCGATGGAAGCCGTTCACGTCGTCGATGACTTGCGCGATGGCGTGCTCGAACCGCGCGCTCGCGCTGACGCGCGGCGTCGTCTCCGGCACCTCGGCCACATCGACGAGCTCGCGCAGCGCGGTCTCGAGCGGGATGTCGTCATCGAGCGCGCGCAGCGCCGCCTTCAATGCAAACGGATGCCTCTCGGCGACGAACGCGGCGAACCGGGAACGGGCGGTCATGCGGGGGCGATGATAGCGCGGGGGTCAGGCGCTTCGCGCCTTCCTTCCAGGCTCAAAGGCTCACAGGCTCAAAGGCTCAAAGTAGCGCTGGCGGCGCGAGAGGCGCATTTGCGCGCTGTGGCTTGTGCTGAGGTAGCGCGAGATGCGTGCAAGTTTCGCAGCGCGTGCTGCTTTGAGCCTTTGAGCCTGTGAGCCTTTGAGCCTGAAGACGCGCGAAGCGCGTCGGCGCGCGCGCCGCGCGCGGTGCTCAGTTCCTCCGCCAGAACACCACGTCCCCTTCCGCAAAGTCGGGGTGGAAGTTCTCCTGCAGGTATTTCCAGACCAGCGGCGCGCGCACGTCGTTCGGCACGTTGTCGACCGCGGTTCCGCCCGGCAGGGGGACGAGCACGGCTTTCACTTTCGGATTGCCCGCAATCGCCGCGATCACCTGCCGCTGCCGCTCCTCGGTCTCGTAATTCGCCGTCTCCACGTAGCGCACCGGATTGTCGCGGCGGAGGAAGTAAAACAGGATCGCGCGGTTCGTGA
>DASSMK010000203.1:0-55403 GCA_035688915.1 Thermoanaerobaculia bacterium | reverse complement strand
TATTCTCTGCTCCGGTGCCGTCGGCGAAGAGACGGCCGTGGAAATGATGCGGCGCGGCGCGCAGGACTTCGTGATGAAGGACCGGCTGCGCAAGCTGAGCGCGGTGGTCGAGCGCGCGTTGCGGGAAGCGCAGACGCGGCGCGACAAGAAAGAGTCGGACCGTGCGGTGGAAGAGTTGTTCCGCCACTTTCAGGCGACGTTCGATTTCGCAGCGGTCGGCATTCTGCACATGTCGCTGGACATCGAGCTGCTGCGCGTCAATCCGTACTTTTGCCGGATGATGCAGTACGACGCGCAGGAGATGCGCGGCGTCCACTTTCGCGATCTCGTGCATGCCGCCGACTGGCCGAATCTGCGCGAACGGTACGAGGCGCTGATTCGCGGCGAAGTCGAGTCGGTGCACTTCAACAGCCGCTACATGCGCGCGAATGGCGAGGTGCTGCACGCGCGCGTTTCCTCGACGATCTACCACGACCGCGAGGGCGCGCCGCTGTACATCCTGACGTTCGTCACCGACATCACCGAGGGAGTGCGCAACGAAGAACAGATCGCGTATCAGGCGCGGCTCCTCGATTTGGTGAAGCAAGCCGTCATTGCCACCGACGCCGGCGGCCGTGTGACGTACTGGAACCAGTTTGCCGAAGAGCTGTACGGCTGGCCGAAAAACGAGGCCATCGGGCGCCACATCGTCCAGGTCTCCACCGCGCCGCAGGACACGAAGCGCGCCGCGACGATTCTCGCCGAGATCGCCGAGCGCGGTGCGTGGGCGGGCGAGTATCCGCTGACGCCGAAGAACGGCCAGACGTTCCCCGCCTTCATCCGCACGCAGGCCATGTACGACGAGCGCGGCGATCTCTCCGGCATGCTCGCGGTCGCGTTGGACATGACGGCGCAGAAGACGTACGAGCAGGAACTGCTGACGCGCGCGAAGCAGCAGGAGGCGGTGGCGGAGCTCGGGCGTGTGGCGCTTGCCGCACGCGATCCGCGCGCATTCTTCCAGGAGGCGACGCGCGTCGCGGCCGAGCTGCTCGACGGCGAGCTCAGTTCCGCGCTGGAGTGCGATCCTGCGACCGGCGAGCTGGTCGTGCGCGCGGTCTACGGCTTCGACGAAGAGGTCATCGGCCGCCACATCCCGCTGAACAGCCAGTCCGGTTACACGCTGGAGACGCGCTCGGGCATCATCTCCAACAACCATGAGCACGAGACGCGCTTCGCGACGTCTGCGGAGTTGCTGCAGCGCGGCGTGATCGCTTCCATGACGAGCGTGATCCGCGCCGCCACCGGTGATTACGGCGTGCTGTCGGTCCACGCACGCGAGCCGCGCAGCTGGACGGAACAGGATCTGGCCTTTCTGAACTCGCTGGCGAACGTGGTCGGTACGGCCATCGAACGGACGCGCGCCGAGGCTGTGCTGCACGAGCAGAGTGAAGCGATCCGCGCCATCGTGGAAGGTTCGCCCGATCTGATCATGCGCATCGACACGACCGGCCGCGTGCTCTACGTCAACGCTGCGGGCGGGCGATTCACGGGACGTGACACGAGCGACTACCTGGGCAAGACCATCGAGGAGTTCGCGGTGGGCGCGGACCGCGCGAAGCTGTATCGCGATGCGCTCGACGAGGTGGTCACGAGCGGCCGCGAAGTCGAGTTTTCCGTCAACTTCACGCGCCCGCACGGCACGTTGTGGATGCACGTGCGCGCGCTGCCGCAGTTCGACCGCGACGGTCAGCTCTCGTCGGTGATGTGCGTCGGGATGGACATCACCGCGCGGCGGCAGCAGATGGAGGAGCTCACGCGCAGCCGCGCCATGCTGGAGGAGGCGCAGGAGATCGCAGCCATCGGCAGCTGGAGCGAGGAATTGGAGAGCGGCCTCCTGCTCTGGTCGGATCAGACCTATCAGATCTTCGGCGTCGAGCCGGGCACGCCGATCACCAACACGCTCTTCCTCAGCTTCGTGCATCCTGACGATCACGCGGCGATCGATCGCGTCTGGCGACAGATCGGCGAGGGCTCCGACGTCGAGGAACTGGAGTACCGCATCCGGCGCGCGGATGGCTGCGAACGGATCATCCACGAGCGCGCGCGCGGACTGCGCAGCGAAGGAAAGCTGACGGGCCTGATTGGCACGTGTCAGGACATCACCGAGCGCCGCGCGGCCGAGCAGGCGCTGCGCGATTCGGAGCAGCAGTACCGCAGCCTCGTCGAGCTGGCGAAGGATGCGATCTTCAAAATGGATCTCGAAGGCCGCTTCACGATGGTCAACGATGCCGCGACCGTGCTGACCGGCTGGTCGAAGGAGGAGCTCATCGGCCGCAAGTACGTGGAGCTGATGCATCCGGAAGATCGCGAGCGCGCGTCGATCGTTTTCGGCGGCGCCTTGCTCGGCGGCGAATCGGTGGCCTCGGAGTATCGCTTCCTGATGAAGAGCGGCGAGTGGCTGGACATCGAGTCGACGGGCGCGCCGGACATCCGCGACGGCAAAGTGATCGGCCTTTTCGGCATCGCGCGCGATCTCACCGACCGCCGCAAGACGGAGCGCGAACGCGCCCTCATGCAGGCCGAGCTCGAACGCGCCGAGCGCCTCTCCAGCCTCGGCCGCATGGCCGCGAGCATCGCGCACGAATTCAACAACGTGCTGATGGGCATCGGCCCGTTTGCAGAAGTGATTCAGCGCAAGGCATCGGATCCCGCGCTCGTCGCGGCGAGCCGGCGCATCCTCGCGTCCGTGCATCGCGGGAAGAACATCACGCAGGAAGTGCTGCGTTTCACGCGGCCCGCGGAGCCGCTGGTGGGCGACATCGACGCGCGGCAGTGGCTCGGCGAACTTCATGGCGAGCTGCGCGCGTTGCTGCCGTCATCGATCCAGCTCGAGTTCCGGCCGGCCGCGACGCCTCTGCGCATCCAGGGCGACCGGCAGCAACTCGATCAGGTGATCATGAACCTGGCGAAGAACGCGGCGGAGGCGATGCCCGGCGAAGGGCGGCTGATCGTCGAGATGACCGAGCATCAGCCGGGGCAGCGGTACGAGTGGGGTGTGATTCCGCCCGACCAGCCGATGGTGCATGTGACGATCAAAGACACCGGCGAAGGCATCGAGCCGGAGCTGCTGCCGAAATTGTTCGAGCCGTTCTACACGACGAAACGGAACGGCACCGGCCTCGGCCTCCCCATCGCGCACCAGATCATCAAGAAGCACGGCGGCTACATCTTCGCGGAGAGCGAGCGCGGTGTAGGCACGGCGTTCCATCTCCTGTTGCCGCACGCAGCGCCCGCTGCCGCAACACCAGCGCTCACAACGGCCAAGCCGAGCTCGCGGCGCGCGCCGGAGTGCGTGCTGCTCGTGGAAGATGACGAGGCAGTGGCCGACGGTCTGATCGCGCTGCTCGAATCCGAGGGCATTCAGGTGAAGTGGGTGAGTACGGGCGAAGATGCGTTGCCCGCCGTGGAGGCGATCAAGCCGTCGCTGGTGGTGCTCGACGTCGGCCTGCCCGGCATCTCGGGCGTCGAGGTCTGGTCGCTGCTTCGCGATCGCAATCCGGAGCTGCCGGTGATTTTCTCGACCGGTCACGCCGAGGAAGAAAAGCTCGCGGAGTTTCTCGTCGAAAAGACGACGCAGTTCCTGCGCAAGCCGTATGTGGCCGACGATCTGATCGGCGCGTGGATGCGGATGTGCGCGTGATGCACATCCGCCGCGGGCCTCAATGCGCCAGCATCGTCTCCGGCGTCGGCCGCACGCGATAGTCTTCGGTCAGATTGCGCCAGCGCACGGTGCCACTCGCGTCGAGCAGAAACTCGGCGGGTCGCGCGATGTCGCGGCCGCCGATGCCGGCTTTCGCGTGCAGGAGGTCATACCGGCGGATCACGGATGCGTCGCGGTCCGAGAGGAAGGTGAAGGTGTAGTGCGCTTTCTTCGCGAGCTCGCGCGATTCATCGAGCGTATCGACGCTGATCGCGACGGGACGGATTCCGGCGGCGGTGAATCGCGGGAGGCTTTCTTCGATGCTCCGTAACTCGGAGTTGCAGAAGGGTCACCAGTAGCCGCGATAGAAGACGAGCAGCACTCCTTTCGGCGTGCGACCGCCGACCGGTTCGCTGAGCAGCTGCGCGAGCGAGGTCGGTTTGCCTGCGAGATCGGGGAGCGTGAATGCCGGAGCGACGGTGCCGACGGCAGGCGCGCCCAACGACGCGGGGAGCTGCCGCGAAAAGTAAAACGTGAAGAAGATGAACGCGGCGGCGATGCCGGTGCCGAGGATGCCGAGGAGCACGGCGACGACAGTGCGGAACGCGCCGGTGTGCAATGCGCGGCGTACGCCCGTGAAGAGCAGCACCAGCGCGGCGGCGAAGAGAATCAGATTCACCCACGGCACATCGCGCGTGACGGGGAAACGCGCGAAGAACGCAAAGTACGAAATGAACGCGGCGATGGCGAGCAGGAAGCCGGTCCACAGCGGCCAGTTGAAGCGGCGCATGACGAGAGATCGTAGCAGGCGCTACAGACCTTTGCGCGCGTAGAGCCGCGCATCGCCGGTGGATGTCACCAGAACGTATCGCTCCGCCAGCCGCGCTTCGAGCGGCGCACCGGCCGGCATCTTCCACGTGTAGATGTAGTCGACCGCGCCGGCGAATGCGTTCGGTTCGTAATCGCCGGGATGCGTTTCGACGTCGATCACGGCCGGGCGTTGCACGTCGGGGCGATACGCGACAGGAAAGAAACCGAGCGCCGCTTCGTAGTCGGCGAGATCGACGAGATGCTTCTCGATGGCGGCGTACGAAATCGTGTGGCCGGCGAGCGGCAGCGGCGAGTGTGCGGCAGAGCGGTCGAAGACTAACGGCACGAAGGTGTGCAACGGCCTGGCCGCGCGCAACGGCGCGAGCATCGCGTCGAGCGGCTTCGCGTTCTCCTTCCAGCGGTCGCGCAGGTAGAAGACGTTTGCCGTGGCGATGATTGCGAAGATGATCGCCAGCGCTGCACCGAAACGGCCGCGCGGGATGGACAGCCACGGCAGGACGAAAAGGTAAGGGAAGAGCAGCAGGCGCGCTTTCAACACCAGCCCTTCCTGCGCGCTCAGCGGCGCCGCGAGATAGAGCGCGATGCCCGCGATGGTCAGCAAAAGAAACACGTCATCGGCGCGAACGCGAAGCCGCCGCTGCGCGAGAGTGGCCACGATGCACACCGCCAGAACGGCAGCGTAGATCGCGCCGAACGTCAGCTGCCGCACATCGAACGTGAACATCAGCGCGGTGTTGACGAGCGGCTGAAACAGCAGCGCGCCGTTCCACGTCCAGTCGCCGCCGGGATGCGACGGCTGCAACACGAACCACGCCACGAGCAGTGCCACCGGCACGAACGCGATCAGCTGGCGCCACACGCGCGACACGACGAAGATCGCAAACGCCGCCAAGCACGCGATCAGCGCCGGCACGATGTGCGCGAAGTACACGAGCAGCAGCCACACGGCGTTCATCGCCACGTCACGCCTCGCGCTCGACGCGCGCCTCCGCCACCACGAGTGCACTGCGAACGGCACCAGTGCCGCGCCGAGCGAATAGTTGTAGAAGCCCATCTGCAGCAGCATGTGAAACGCGAGCGGCATGGCCAGAAACGCGAACACGCGCCGCTCCCGATCGACCGCTCCCGCGAGCAGCCACGCGCCGCCAAGGAAAAGCAGGATGATGACGCTGAAGAGCAGTTTCTCCGCGATCACCGGCGGCACGACGAACAACGCCAGCCAGAGAAAGAGATGACTCAGCCAATTCGGATGCGGCCGCAGATCGGCGGTGAATACGCGCGAGAACGCGGGCTGATCGAGCTGGTGCAACACTGCGGCGTTGTAGAGATGCGAAGGCCCGTCGATGGTCGGCACGAAATGCACGCGCCAGATGGGGAGGAGGTGCATCACGGCCACGGCTGCGAAGAGCAGCGCGGTGAACGTCAGTCGCGGTCGCGGAGCCTCGTCAATCATGATCCGCGCGCATCTTCTCGCCGATCCGCGCGCTTCGCGCTGCTTTCTTCGCGCTTAGCTCCACTTCTTGCATGATGATCGGCAGCGATGCCGTGGGAACTGAGCCGCTTCGGATTCAACGAAATGATGGCGTGTCGCAGTCGCGTTCGCGATCTGTTCGCGGACGACTTGCCGACGCTCGAAGATGCCGCCGATCGCACCACCGACTTTCTCCGCAGCGAATTTGTCGACGCGAACGGCGATCCCGCCTGCGCGCTGGTGCGCTTCTTCAAGACGCATCCGTACGCCGATCTGCCCGAGGATCTGCGCAGCGTCGTCCGCGCCGCTGCACCGGAAGCGGCTGCGCTGCCCGACCTGCGGTGCCTCACTCTGATCTCCACGCGCGGCGACGAGCCGGAATGGAATTCGCGCACAACGTCGCACGGCCACCGCGCCATCCCGCTGGTGAGCGTGGAGATGGTGCAGCAGGCGCCGATGATCGCGCAGCTCATCACGCAACTCGGCCTGCCCATCGCGAACGTCGTCCGTCCGTCACGCGCGCTGATGCTCGATCAGGAGCAGAAAGCCCATAACGTCTTCTACGTTGCCCGCGCCCTCGGCAGCCCGCACATCGTCGCGCAGGAACAATTCGTCGTCCGCTACGGAATCGAATCGGTGCTCGGCTTCGGCGGCTTGCTCGCGTCGGGCGATCTCTTCGCCGCGATCATGTTTTCGAAAGTGGCGATTCCGCCGGACGTCGCCGATCAGTTCCGCGTGATCGGCTTGAATCTGAAAATCGCCATCCTGCCGTTCGCGCGCAAGCCACTCTTCCGCGCGCAGTGATCCGCGATCACCAGCTCGGATTCGACGCGAGCAGCGCTTCGATCGCCGCCGCATCGACGGGCTTCGAGAAGAGATAGCCCTGGCCGTAATCGCAGCCGAGCTGGCGCAGGCGCGCGAGGTGCTCGGCGGTCTCGATGCCTTCCGCGATCACGCGCAGGCCGAGCGTCGCGCTGAGGTTGATCACGGCGCGCACGATCTCTTCGTCTTTGGCCGTGGTGAGCATGCGCCGCACGAACGACTGATCGATCTTCACGATGT
The DNA here is from genome assembly GCA_035688915.1 of Thermoanaerobaculia bacterium. Taxonomy (GTDB): domain Bacteria; phylum Acidobacteriota; class Thermoanaerobaculia; order Gp7-AA8; family Gp7-AA8; genus DASSMK01. The sequence continues at coordinate 48,360 of DASSMK010000203.1, read as the reverse complement.
CGATCGGGAAACTGTGCAGGTAGCTGAGCGATGAATAGCCGGTGCCGAAGTCGTCGACGAGCAGGGTGATGTCCATCCGTTTCAGCTCGCTCAGGATGGCCAGCACCTCTTCGGGATGCTCCATCATTTCGCCTTCGGTGATCTCCAGGCGCAGCGAGCGCGTGCTGATGCCGGTGTCGCGCAGTGTGCCCGCGACGTCGTCGATCAGCTCCTTCTGGCCGAGGCGGCGGCCGGAGACGTTGACGCTGACGGTGAGCGGCGGATCGAGCTGCAGGCGCGTGTTCCACTCATGCACCTGCCGCGCGGCTTCGCGCATCATCCACTGATCCATCGGGATGACCAGACCGCTCGAGACGGCGACCGGAATGAACGCGGCGGGCGAGACGAACCCGCGCGTCGGATGCATCCAGCGTACGAGCGCTTCGAAGCCGGTGATGCGGCCGGTCTGCAGCGAGACGATCGGCTGAAAGTACGCACGCAGTTGGCCCGCCGCGAGCGCGGCGCGAAGCTCCGTCTCGAGCTGCTGCGCGGCGGCGGCCTGCTCGTGCATCTTCGGATCGAAGAGCACGTGCGACGCGCCGCCTTGCTGCCGCGCGCGGTGCACGGCGAGATACGCATCGCGCAGCAACTCGTCGGCCGCGGTGTAGCCTGACGCGCTCAAGGCGATGCCGATGCTGGCGGAGGTTTGGATGCGGTGGCCGCTCACTTCGAACGGCAGTTCCAGCGCTTCGTGGGCACGATGGGCGACGCCGAGAATCTCCACCGGATCGATGGCGAGCGTGAGGATCGCGAATTCGTCGCCGCCGACGCGCGCGAGCACGTCGCCGAAACGGATGCAGCTCTGCAAGCGACGCGCGGCCAGCGTGAGCAGCTCGTCCCCGACGGAGTGTCCGAGTCCGTCGTTGACGTCGGTGAAGCGATCGAGGTCGATGACGAGCACGCCGAAGCCGACGGCGTCGCCGGAGCGGGTGCGGCCGAGGGCGCGCATGATGCGGTCGCGGAGATAGACGCGGTTGGGGAGCGCGGTGAGACGGTCGTGCGTTGCTTCGTGCACGACCTGCTCTTCGGCGCGCTCGCGTTGTTCGATCTCGATGGTCAGGCGGCGATTCGTTTCCGCGATTTTTCGCGTGCGCTGTTCGACTTCGCGTTCGAGCACATACGGACGGCGCAGGAGGTCGTAGACGAAGAGCGCGAGGAGGATGCTGCCGATGAGGACGAGCGCCATCTCGCGCGTCCGGTCGCCTTCCATGCGCCAGCCGGCGCGGCGCACGATCTCCAGCGTCCAGCGGCCTTGCGGCACGGCGAACGAGGCTCGGACGGGATCCTGCAGTTCGAGCGGCGACGAGCGCGCGACGATTACGGTGCGTCCGCTCGTTGAGTCGGTGGCGGCGAGGCGATAGTCGTAACCTTTTTCGAGCAGCGCGGGCACGCCGCTTTGCGCGAGCAGCTCTTCGATGTCGAGCAGCGCGGCGGCAAAGCGCGCTTCTGCGGGCGCGACGCGCACGGCAGCGCGGACGCGGCGCGCATCGACGAAGACGAGCAGCTCGCGCGTGCCGGCCGGCGCGTTGATCTGCGCCGCTTCGAGAATCTCCACGTTCGAGACGCCCGCGCGTTGCGCTGCTTCGGCGGCCATGGTCGTGACGTCGGCGTTGCCGGCGCGCGTCAGTGCGGCGACGGTGGCGGCGGCGCCGAATGCGGCATCGATGCGACGGCCGATGCGCAACGACGCGGCGTCCGCGGCTTCGGCGGCATCGCGGCGTCGCGTTTCGATGCTGCGCCGATCGGCGAGGCGGATGAATGCGCTGCCGACGCCGAGGGCGAGCACGAGTGCGATGAGTGCGGTGATGAGGACGCGGCGCGGTGTTTTGATCACCGCATCGTCGGCGGGTTTCACGGCGAGCCTCCGAACGGCAGCGCGATGCGGCGCGACACCGCGATGCTTTGGCGGTCATGGCCGGCGGTGACGACGAGCGTCCAGCCGCGGAACGTGGCGCCGCCGAAGAGGTCGCGCACGCGTGTGGCGTCGCTGCCGGTCTGCTGCGAGAAGACCGTACCCGCGTGCCCGTACGCGAAGCCGATGATGGGTCTCATGCGGCCGAGATCGTAATCGCCGCGCATCGTGAGAAGCGAAGTGTCGCCGTCGCCGGCCAGCGATTCGTAGCGCGAAAGACGCAGCACGAGGCGCGGGAGCAGAGTGGCGGTGGCGCCCAGACGGAGAACGCCATCGCGTTGGCGCGCGACGTCGACGTGCAGCCACTCCGCTTCGGCGGAAAGTTTTCGCGGCAGGACGTCATACGTGCCGCCGCCGCGCAGCAGGAGATAGCGAAAGCTGCCGCGTGCGTCGTCACCGTTGCCGATGTTCGCTTCGCCCGTGAGCATGGTGCGCGCGTTGAGTTTTCGCGACCCGCCGGCCACGGCGTAGCGCCAGCGCGTGCCGGGGAACGACGCGACGAGCGCGCCCGCGATGAGTGTTGTATCGGCGCGAGAACGCACCCAATGCAGCGAAGCGCCGGCACCGTTGCCGTCGTCCGTGCGATCGCCGTTCGCGCCCACGATGATGGCGTCCTGCGCAAACGCGTTCGCCGCGAAGAGCAGCATGAACAACGTCAGCGCGAGTTTCACGAGCGTCCTTCCGCGCGCACCAGCGTCACGAGCACGGACTGCGATGCGAACAGCGGCAGCGGAGTGGCCTTCGCGTCGAACGGACGTCCGGCAATCTCCAGCGTTTCGGTGGAGGCGTCGCGCTGGCGCCACCAATCGCCGAGGTACGGCGTCATTTCGCGGCCGACGTAGAGCTCGTCGAAGAGGGCGTGTGCAGCGTCATTCGCATAGCGCAAACGTCCGTCGCCGTCGATGAGCAGCAGCGGTTCGGGAAGTGCTGCTGCGGCGGCGACGAGCCAACCGTCGGCGCCGCGATCGGTGAGCACGACGCTCGTGTAAGCCACGCCACCGTGATCGAAGCGCGTGGCGTGCAGTGAGGCGATGCGCTCTTCCGCGCCGAGGCGGTAGCGGCAAAAGGGGAGGTCACCGCCACCGGCGAGTGCGTCGCGAACGGCATTCGCATCGCCGAACGTGAGGATCGCGCCGAGCTCGCGGCCGACCACGGCTTCGCCGTGCAGAAGCATCTGCTGCACGAAGCGCCGCGTGGCGAAAACGATCTGGCCGGTCGCGGCAATCACGCTCACTGCGACGGCTGGAGCGGCGCCGATCGCAGCCGCGGCGAGCGCTTCGTTCTCCGCTTCGAGGTGCGAGGCGATGTCATCGCGCGTGCGCGTGAACTTCGCCACGTGCATGGTGATGTACGCGGCCGCGAGTTGGATGGCGGCGAATGTGGCCACGAAGAGAAACGCGCCGGCCGGTGTGGTCGTGGCGCCGGGAAACGGATCGGGCGCGGCGAATTGCTCCACCGTGATGCGCGCGAGCGCAGCGGCGGGAAGACCGAGCTGGGTCAGATACCAGCCAAAGTCGGGCGACGTGATCGTCAGCAGGATCACGACGCCGGCGATCGAATACGCCGCGACGTCGAGAGCGAACGTCTTGCGCGGAAGCGCGCCGGCGGCGATGACCGGCAGCACCATCGCCAGCGCCAATCCAGGATGGCCGATGCCGCCGCCGTAGTGCCAGAGCAGCGCCATGAAGACGGAGCCGGCCAGTGGTACCGCGTGCAGGAGGCGCTGCATCACCGTCGCGCTGTTGATGCGATCGGCGGCGATGATCAGCGCGGCGTGACATGCGGCGAATGCAGTCAGCGTCCACGCCAGCGCGCGCAGGTCGACTTCGATCATGCGCATCAGCCACGGCACCGCCACGACCACGAACATCAACACCACCGCCGCGGCGATGGCCCACGCGAGCCAGCGCACTTGCGCGCGCAAGGTTTCGACGCCGCTCATTGCGGCTTCACCTTCTCGGGCGGCGGGCGGTACTCGCCCTTCACCGCCGCGTCGAGCTTGTTGCCGCGCAGCGTGTTGTTGTCGAAGCGCGGATCGGACGGGATGCGCGCGCCGGTCAGCGGCACGAAGTCGAGCACGCGCGCGGCCGCTGCGCCGTTTTGCAACAGGCGATTGCCCCGCAGCAGCGGCGAGCTGCCGATCAGGAAGATGCCGTCCAGGCGGTTGCCGGTGACGACGTTGCCGGCGATGACGTTCGGCGCGCCGCGATCGCCGAAGACGCTGGCGATGCCGTATGCGTTCGCGTAGACCACGTTGTTCTGCACGGACGCGGTGCGGCAGGAGCGGATCAGAATCCCCACCGCGGCGTTGTGATCGATCTCGTTCCGCTCCAGCACCAGGCCGTCCACGCGATCGCCGACGATGCCGCTGCCGGCGCTGCGCAGGATGCGGTTCGTGCGCATGATCGTGCGGCTCTGCATCGTGTACACGCCGTTTTCGAGCGCGCCGCGGATGTCGTTGCCGGTGAGCGACGCGCCGAGATTCGCGATGACGACCGAGACGCGATCGTCGCGGAACGTGTTGTTCTCGATGCGCGTCGCGGTGCCGCCGCGCGGCGTGCCGGTCACGGCCCAGATGCCCGCGCCATCGTGACTGCGAAACGTGCAGCCGCGGATGACCGTGCCGGGCGAGGTGTCATCGAGGCGGACGCCGTTCGTGTTGCGCTCGAGCGACGCGCGCTCGACGATCGTGCCGCGCGCGGCGGTGAGGACGATGCCGTCGGTCGAATCGCGCACGGCCACGTCGCGCAGGAAGACGTTCGGTGCGTTGACGAGGATTGCGGCGTCGCGCGCGTTGCGGAAGCGCAGGCCGGAGACCGCGCTGCCGGGCGAGGAGATCAGGAGCGCGGGGACGTTGCCAATGCCGCTCGCGTCGATCTCGCAGTGCGAGTCCATCGCGTCGAACACGACCCCGTCTGCGTTGACGACCGGCGGCAGCGGCGAGAGGAGCGTGATGCGCGACGGTGCGATGGTGATGCGCACGCGGCCGCGCGTGCGTGCGGCGGCGGTGATCGCTTCGCGCAGCGTGCCGCCGCCGGCGTCGCGGCTGCTCACCACCGCGATGGAAGAATCGGCGCGCAGCTCCGGCGGGTCGCGCCGCAGCGACTGCGTCCGGTCGGCCATCAGCGCGATCGCCAGCGGAGCCGCGACGAAGGCCGCGAGTCCCAGGGATCGCGCTCTAGCCATCGTGCTCCAGCAGAAACACCTTGTGCCACGACGCGCCGGCCAGACGGCGGCCGAGCAGCGCGTCCCACGGCAGCGAAAGCGCGGTGGCGGCGAAGAGGGCCGCGCGCGCGGCGAGCGGATTCATGCTGCGGTAGCGCGGCAACACTTTCTGTTTGAACGGAGCGGGATCGACGCCGGTGATGCGCATCGCGCGCAAGCCCGCGGCGCGAAACGCATCGAGATATTGCGCCGCGGTGCGCGCGCGAAAGACGTGCGTGTCGCACGACGCGTTCACGCGCGTCGGCGCCGCTTCGAGCAGTACGGCGCGGCCGCCGGGTGCGAGGTGTCGCGCCACGTTTGCAGCCGCGCGCGCGAACTCGACATCATCGAGAATGTGCTGCAGCACCGTCACGGCGAGCACGACATCGAAAGTGCGGCCGAGGTCGAGGTCGCGGAGATCGGCGACTCGGTAGTCGATGGAGTAGCCCGCGCTGCGGCGGCGCGCTTCTTCGATCATCGCGGGTGCGACATCCACTCCCACCACGTTCGCACCGCGTTCCGCCAGTTGTCGCGACCAGCGGCCGATGCCGCAGCCGAGATCGAGCACCGACGTTCCCGGCGCGACCTTCAAATGTTCGGAGATCGCGAGCTGCTGCGTGAGATGGATGTAGCCGTTGTAGAACGCCGGCATGCCGTACGAGCAGACGGCGCGAAAGCCGGCGCCGCGGCCGGCGTAATCGCGCGCGCGTTGGTTCCAGTACTCCGCCAGAGACATCACGAAGCCAGCTCGATCGCAGCCCGTACTCTTCCAGAAACATCCGCGGCCGGCAACCAACGGCGCAGCCGCCACTCCACCGCCTCCGCGTCCGGCGCGTCATGTCCGGCCGCGCGCAGAATCGGCGATGCGCACGCGATCCACAGCAGCGAGCGCACGCGCGAGGGGAGATGCGCGTCTCCCTCTTCGAGCTGCGCCAGCCGCTCTTCGAAGCGCGCTTCGATCGTGATGATCGCGTCCGCCAGCGCGTCATCGAACGGCAGGATCTTCGACGGCTGCTGCCAGCGAATGGCGGTGCCGGCGATCGATCGCATTTCGTAGCGCGTCTGCGGAAGCAGTTCCGGATCGGAAGCCATCGCGGCGCCCGTGAACGGGATGACGTACGGATACATCCCCACCTCGCATCCCGCCTCGATCCACCGATAAGCCTCCGACACCGTCAGCGCCAGATCGGCCAGCGTGGCGCGCGGCGAGGTGAGGATGATGTCGAGAAATGGCGTGATGCCGTTCGCCAGTGCGGCGTTGAGCGCGGGCTCGATGAACGAGGCGATGCGGCTCTTGTTGAACTCTTTGAGGATGGCGGGGGAGAAATTCTCGATGCCGAAGCCTAGAACGCGGAAACCGGCTTCGCGCATGGCGGCGATGCGCTCCGGCGTCATGGCGTCGATGCGATTCGTGCTGATGAACTGCAGCTCGGCGGGCAGCTCGCCCGCGCGTTTCGCTTCGATGATGGCGCGCGTGAGCGGCAGGATGCGGTGGTCGGTGGGGAAGACGAAGATGTCGTCCTGAAAGATGATCGTGCGTACGCGCGGATGCGCGGCGACGATGCGGCGGATCATGGTCACGCAATCGTCCGCGTCGAGCCGTGCGATGCGCGCCGTGCTGTCCTGCGCCGCGTTCAGGAAATTCGTCGACGAGCAAAACGTGCAGCGCATCGGGCAGTAGTTGAGCGTGATCAGGCGCACCGAGCGGATCTCGGCGAGCCGCGCTTCACGATCCGCTTTCATCGGCAGCGCGCCCACCGCGTACGACTGCTCGAGTCGCTGCCAGTACGTTTCGTACGGCATCTCTTCGTACGGGGTGCTGAAGATGGCGTCGCGAAGCTCGTCGCCGTCGAGCGCTTTTTGCGGAATGCGAACGAGCGCGCCGTCGCTGCCGAGTCGCGCCGTTCCGGCGATGCCGTCGATCGGTTGGCCGTGTTGAATGCGCTGCATGAGATCGAGCAGCGGACGTTCGCCTTCGCCGAGGACGACCAGATCGAACGGCGCGAGCGCGAACATCGTCTCGGCTGCGAACGTCGCTTCCATTCCGCCGGCGACCAGCACCGCGTCGGGTGCAGAGTCGCGTGCCTGATGCGCGAGCGCGAGATCGAAGCGCAGCGTCATGCCGGTGGTGGAGAAACCGATCACCGACCACGGCCGCGAGGCCAGCGTTTCGGCGAAAGCCTCTTCGGGAGTCTCGGCGCCGGGGCAATTCGGATCGAACACTTCCACCGCGATGCCGTGGTTCTTCAGCACGCCGGCCAGGCGCCAGACGCCCAGCGGCGGCGCCAGGAACGTGTACTCACCGCAATGAGGATCGTAAGGTCCGACGAGCAGGACGGCGCCGCCGGCGAAACTTTCTTTTTCGGCCTCTCGCCGCATTCGTCTCTCCCCGCGAAGCTGCTCCGGCCGCTATTGCAAACTACGTGGCAGGCGGCGGAGGGATGGGACTGAACTGTTCGCGAAACTCGCGCGCGAGCGACTCTTCGTCCTGAAAGTGATCGCGATAGACGCGGCGGCCGAAGAAGCGGAGGCCCAGCCAGTTCGCGTAGCCGACCGTCACCGGCACGACGTGCAGAAGCTGGTAGAGATAGAAGAGCGGCACCGCGGTCGCCAGATGGCGGCGCTTTCCCTTCACCACGAACAACACCAGCGCGGTGGTCAGCAGCGTGTACTTGAGGTACGCCAGCACGAAGTAGATGGGATCGTTCCAGGCGCTGTTCGGGATGAGCCGCAGTCCGAGCAGATCGTCGAGCCCGTTGGCGATGCCGAAGATCGATAGCGCCAGCGCGAGCAGCTTCAGCGGGTGCAGCACGAGCGCCCAGATGCCCATATAAAAAAGGTAGTGGTAGACGAAGAAGGGATGGCGTCCGGCGATGCGGCGGATGTCGCCGAAGCTATCGAAATAGACGCGGATCAGGCCGAAGAACCAGCCCACGCGCTGCGAGAACCACGAATGCAGCGTCCGTTTGCCGATCGTGTCGACGACCAGCCGCTCGTCGTAATAGATCTGCTCTCCATGCGCGAGCAGCAGCAGCGCGTTGCGCAGATCTTCGGCGTACACGGAGAGGCGATGCCGCTCGAAGACATGCGCCAGCGCGTCGCGGCGATAGAACGCGACGCCGGAGGTGATGCTGCGGTCGGCGAGACTGCGGCGGCCGACGGCGAATGTAATCGCGTACTCCAGTCCCTGCAACCGCGCCAGCCAGCCGTCTTCGCGCACTTCGATGCGCGGGCACATGGCCGCGTAGCCGCTGCGCTGGAAGAGAAAGAGCGAGCGTTCGAGATCGGAGATTTCGGTGCGCGAGCCGTTGCGGATGTGCACGTCGGGATCGAGGATGCCGATGGTGACGATCTCCGGCGGCAACTGGCGCAACAGCTCTTTCAGCGCGCCGGGTTTCTTCCGATTCACAGCGCCGCGGATGCAACGCACGCCGGCGTGACGCAACCGGAGAAACGTGCTGTCGGTGGAGGCATCGTCGATCACCCAGAGCGCGTCGCGATACGGCTCCATCGATTCGAGAAACGGATCGAGGTCGTCTTCCAGGTTGTGCACGGAGACGATGAGCGCCCACGGTTGCAGATGAAGTTTCATCTGATGAGGCGTGAACTCGCCGACGTCGAGCGGCACCGACGTTCCCTCTTCCGGCGACGAAGTGTGCTTCGCGACGTACAGCCGCACGGCCATGTCGATGAAGTCGAGGAAGACCAGCAGGCTCACCGCCAGCCACACCACCACTTCGAACGGCGTGGACGGAATGGCGGGTGCGGCGCGCGCGATCCGATCGAGCACGAACAGCACGGCGATGACGATCAGCGAGACTGCGACGATGGTGCGCTTCACGCGTCCGGCTCCTGATCGCGAAAGAAATTGCCCAGCAGTTGCTCGCGCCGTTCGGCGTCGACGATGCCGAGCAGCACGGCGGCAGGTGGAATGGTGAGGTGGGGCAGCACGATCGTGCCGGGGGAGAGCGTGGCGTTGCTGCCGATGCGCACGCCGTCGCCGAGAAGCGCGCCAAAGTAGGTGCGGCCGGTTGCGGCGCGGCCGGCGCGCGTGCGGATCGCGATCTCTTTACCGGCCGTGAGATGCGTGTTCGCGGTGCCGATGAATGCGGAGAGCAGCACGCGTGCGCCGGCGATGCTGTCGTTGAAGACGATGGAGTGGCCGAGAGCGGTGCCGGGGCCGAGCAGGACGCTGCGCGCGACGTCGCAGTGCGAGCCGATCAGGCAATCGGCGCCGGCGATCACTTCGTCGCGCAACAGGCTGCCGGCGCGCACGCGGCTGCCGCGCCCGAGAATCAGCCGGCAGCTTTCGTGGATGATCGCTCCCGCTTCGATGACGCTCCCGGGTCCCATGGAGATGATCTCGCCGCGCACGATCGCTGCCGGATCGATCGTCCCTTCCAGCGAGCGCGGTGCATTGCTCACGAACTGCTGCAAGCGTTCGTAGAAATCGCGCAGTGAGTCGAGATCGCGCGGCAGCAGATCGCGCAGCGCGTCTTCGGTGACCGATGGCCAGAGTGCGCCGAGGGCGCGCGTGACTTCTTCGACTGCGGTCACGACATCCTTTCGCGTGCATCGTGTTCGAGCACCGCTTCATGACAGGCGATCTTCGCGAGCAGCTCGTCGCGTGCGGCAGCGGTAGTGCGCATCAGCTCTTCATGCACGTCGTGAAAGATGGTGTTGCGATCGCGATCCGTTTCGCTCCAGTTGATCGGATGCAAACAGAGGTGCAGGCGCGGCGGAAAGTCGCCGCGCGCGATCATCGACCAGCCGCTGTTGCGCCACGCGCGGCAGGAGTCGGAGACGTAGACCGCGTCGCGAGTGAAGCGGTCGTCGTACGCATTGAGGAAGCCGGTCGCCGCGCCGCGAAAGGGATCGCTGCCGTGCAGCGCCGGTTGGTGCATCGCGACCGACGTCACCGCCGCGCCCGCGAGCTCGCCGAGCAGCGTCGCTTGCGCGCGCAGAAGTCGCGGCCACTCTTCACGCGCGAACGGCGTGAACGAGCGCACGTCGTAATGCAGCCCGACTTCGTGCCCGAGGGCGACGAGCTTCGCGGCGACATGCGCATGCTCCGGCGCGAGCAGGTTGTAGTACGCGGTGCCCGCTAACAAAAAGTACGTGGCGCGGATGCCGTGCGACGACTCCTGTTCCGCGAGCCTCAACGCCGCCGCGGGGGAGTAGTCGACGTCGTGCCGCAGGATGCAAAACGGCTCGGCCGGATCGCCCTCGCGCAGCTCTTCGAAGCGCACGATGCGATGCGTGCGGCGGATCCGCGACAGCAACGACCAGTACGTTTCGTAGTCGAACGAATTCCGCATTGGCGAGCAAGGATAGCCGCATCGCCGCGTCGCGATGCACGCGAGCAATCGATGCGGACCGCCGCGACTGTCACAGATCGTGCAGTGCTTGCTGACAGCGAGCTGTATGGCCGCGGTTGCGCCCGATTCTCAAAGACCCTGCGCGAACGTCGTAGCGACCATCTCCATCACACGCAAGACGTTCCGTAGCCGTAACGAGACCCGAAGGGATCAGATGACCGTAGCCGTCGATGACCACAGCGAGCACCAGCACGCCGCGCCGTTTTACCAGGACCAGCAATCGCTCGTGCAGCGCGTGGCGGATTCTGTAGCAGAAGGCGCGAAACAGGGCGAGCCATGCCTCGTGATCAGCACCGGCGAGCCCAACGCCGCCTTCGCCACCGCCGTCGGCTCGCACCGCGTCGACGATCGTGACGCGCTCGTTCGCAAGATCGCCGCGCTCGAGCAACGCGCCGCCGCGCTGGAGCAACGCGCCATCGCGCTCGAGGTAGAAGTCGCGCATCGCAAACAGCTGGAAAGCCGCCTGGCCGAAGCGCTGGCCGCGCGCCGCCGCAGCGAAGAACTGCTGCGCGACTTCGTCGACAACGCCACCATCGGCCTGCATTGGGTGCTCGCCGACGGCACCATCGAATGGGCGAACGACGCCGAGCTCAAACTCCTCGGCTACACACGCGACGAATACATCGGCCGCAACATCGCCGAGATTCACGCCGACGCGCAGAAGATCGGCGACATCCTCTGCCGCTTGCAGCGCAACGAAGCCATTCACGATTACGAAGCGCCGCTCCTCGCCAAAGACGGCTCGGTGAAGTGGGTCGCCATCAGCTCGAACGTCCTGTTCGACGGCGACCGCTTCGTGCACACGCGCTGCTTCTCGCGCGACATCACCGCCAGAAAAGGGCTCGAAGAACAGAACGCGCTGCTGCTCGAGGCGACCGGCGTCATGGCGCGCTCACTCGATTACCGCATGCGCCTCAACGATCTGTCGCGCGTCATCGTGCCGCGCCTCGCGGACTGCTGCATCATCGATGTGGCGCGTGAAGATGGCTACGAACGTCTCGCCATCGCGCACACCGATCCGGACCTCGGCGCCGCGGAAGGCGGCCTGCTCGAGCAGTGGTCCGCCGCGACGGAACGCGACCCCGTGCGGCGCGTGCTGCAGACCGGCGAGCCGGTGATCGTGCCGTGCGTGGCCGACGAAGATCTTGCCGCGTTCGCGCAGAGCGAGCGGCATGCCGGCGAGCTTCGCCAGCTCGGCCTGCGCTCGCTGATGATCGTGCCGATGGTGACGCACGGCCGCGTCATCGGCTCGATCGGCTTGTGGGCTTCGGAATCGCGGCGCCGGTACACCGCCGAGGATCTGCCGCTGGCGCTCGATCTCGCCGCGCGCGCGGCCGGCATGGTCGAAATCGCGCGTCTCTATCACGTCGCCGAATCGAACAACCGCGCCAAAGACGAGTTTCTGGCCACGCTCTCTCACGAACTGCGCACGCCGCTCACCGCGATCATGGGCTGGGCGCGCATGCTGTCCATCGGCGGCCTCGATGACGAGACGATGGGTACCGCCATCGCCACCATCGAACAGAGCGCGAAGAATCAGGCCGCGCTGATCGAAGATCTGCTCGACGTCTCGCGCGTCGTCAGCGGAAAGCTCTCGCTGGAGAGCGAGCCGGTCGACGTGACGAACGTGATCGGCAATGTGCTCCACGCGATGCAGCTCGCCGCCGCGGCGAAAGGAATCCGCGTTGACGCCGCCGGCCTCAATGAGCGCGCAGTGGTGCAGGGCGATTCCACGCGCTTGCAGCAGATCGTCTGGAATCTCGTTTCCAACGCGATCAAGTTTTCCGAGGAAGGGGAGTGCGTGAAGGTGCGGCTGGAGCGGTTGGACGGCGATGCGCGCATCGTCGTGCGCGATGAAGGCCGCGGGATTCCGCAATCGTTCCTGCCGTTCGTCTTCGATCCCTTCCGCCAGGCCGACGCCACCGCCACGCGCGTTCACGGCGGCCTCGGATTAGGACTGGCCATCGTCAAGTATCTCGTCGAAGCGCACGGGGGAACGGTGACTGCGGAGAGCGACGGCCCGGGCACCGGATCGACATTCACCGTAACGCTGCCGCTGGCGCGACTCACGCGCAGCGCGGGCTCGCAACCGGATGCGCTCGCGGACCTGAGCGGCATTCGCATCCTGGTGGTCGACGACGACGTCAGCTCCCGCCAGATGCTCAAGACTGCGCTGGGCCGCTGCGGCGCGGAAGTCGATCTGGCGGCGAACGTGGTTGCGGCGCGGCATGCGGTGGCGCGGTCGCGGCCGGACGTGGTGGTGACGGACATCGCCATGCCGGACGAAGACGGGATGGTGCTGCTGCGCCATCTGCGCGGAGCGGACGAGACGCGCAGCATCCCGGTGTTCGCGTTCACCGCCTTTCATCATCGCGACGATCTGCAGCACGAATTCGACGTCTTCCTGAAGAAGCCGATCGATCCGATGGAGATCGCGCGGCGAATCGCGCTCACGCGAACGAATCAGTGAGCGGCGCTCGAGGCGGGCGCCGAGGCTGGCGCACGCCTCGCAATTCCAGCACGCGGTGACCGGCCGACTCTCGGGGCAAACCGGGAGGAGGTGATGTCATGTGCGAAGGAAGTCGACGGAGCGACCGCTCGCTTCCCAACGTCCGGCCCGCGCCCGCGAGCCGGCGGAGGAGCGTCGCAGAAGTTCTCGAAGCCCATCCCCGCGCAGCAGCGACGCGCAGCGCCTACGCGTGACCGTGAAGCTGCCGGAAACCATCATCAAACGCGCGCGCAACGCGGTCGCCGGAACGGGCGGCCTCACGCTCGCCGCGCTTGTTGAACGGAGCCTGACCACCTACATCGACGAGTTGGAAGAGCAGCGCGGTAAAGCATTTCCTGCGCGGAACAAGCCTCTTCGAGTGGGCCGGCCACCGCGCGCGAAGTAAGCGCGCCAAGGCGAAGCCGCCGCCCGCGCCGGCGGCCTCGCCACCTCCCGCTCCGCACCGGTTGAAAAATGCTCCCCTTTTGTGCGAACGTGAGCGCTTTCTGACCGCGTGAGCGCCCATTCCTCCACCTTGCCCGTTCTGATCGTCGATGACGACGAACCGACGCAGAGCCTTCTGCGCGCGGTGCTGCGGAGGTGCGGCCACACCAGCGAAATCGCCCGCGACGGCCGCGAGGCCATCGAAAAGCTTCAGGCGAAGCAATATGTGGCCGTCGTGCTGGACATGATGATGCCCGAGGTGAACGGCCGCGACGTCATCGCGTTTCTCAGCGAGATGGAGACGCCCGTGCCGGTCATCATCTGCTCCGCGGCCGGTCCGGCAGCGCTGGCGGGCTTCGATCCGCGCGTGGTGAAGGCCATCGTGCGCAAGCCGTTCGACGTCGATGAGTTTTTGGTGACGGTCACGAGCGTCACCGGCTCCTCCGCCAGTTGACGCGACGCGTCAAAGCTCTGCGCAATTGCGGACCATTCTCACCAACTCGTCCAGATCGAACGGTTTGGAGATGATCGAGCAGAGGTGATGCAGGCGCTCGCGCGCCGCCGTTTTCGGGAACGCGGTCATGACGATCGTCTTCTCCATCATCAGCGGCTTGGTGCCGATGAGATGCTCGACGACGCCGAAGCCATCCACGCGCGGCATCATCAGATCGAGCAGGATCGCATCGAATTCGCGCTTGTCGAGCCATTCGATCGCTTCTTCGCCATCGCGCGCCTCCGTCACCTCGAAGCCGGCGCGATCGAGCATCCGCTTCACCAGAATGCGGATCGAATCTTCATCATCGGCCACGAGCACACGCGGCGGCGAACCTTCAGTCATCCAGCAGGATCTCCCTCTCCGGCCGCCCTGCGGCAACGCTCTTGCTGCGTAGCATGCACATGGAGCGCCGATCCTCGTACCGAGCCCTCGTCGTGGAAGACGACGGAGCCATTCTCAACCTCGTGAAGATCGTGCTCGAGCGTGAAAACTTCACGGTGGAAGGCGTGCGCAGCGGCGGTGCGGCGATCTCGCTTCTGACATCCGTCGCCTACGACCTCCTCATCATCGATCTGATGATGCCCGGCATCGGCGGCGAAGAGCTCCTCGGCTACCTCGAAGCCGCGCAGCCGAAACACCTGCGCCGCGTGGTGGTGACGACCGCGTCGCCCGGCCGCATGAGCTGCGAGTTCCTGCAGCGCATCTGCCGCCTGCTCGCGAAGCCGTTCGATATCGACGAGCTGATTTTGATTGCACGGGAGTGCGTGCAACCGGCGGCGTGAAACGAAAACGGCGGCCTGCGGCCGCCGTTTTCAAAAGAGTCGATTTGGTGGAGCTGAACGGGATCGAACCGATGACCTCCTGAATGCCATTCAGGCGCTCTCCCAACTGAGCTACAGCCCCGTAGGTCGGTGCCGTTAACGCGTGAGCGAATCGGAAATTCCGAGCCCGTCCCGCACGGCCGGCGGATTCTACGCGACTGCGATACGATTGAGCAATGCAGCGCCCCAAATACGGCCGGCCGCGCTCCGCCAGCGCCGCCTTCGGCTCGCTTTCGCGCGGTCTGCCGCCGTTGAAAGGACCGCTCGGCACGTCCATTCATGTGCCCTCGCGCCCGCGGCCGAAAGTGGCGCGCCCGCAGCGGCCGCTCGCGGCGCACATCTCGCTCAATCGGAACAAATAGCGGCAGGGAAGGGGCTCCCGCCCCGCTGTGTTAGCCTCGCTCAGGAATGGATGACGATTCGCAGGACGTGCATCCGGCGCTCCGCGGTCTCAAAACCGTCTGCCGCTGCAACAACATCAAATACCGGACGATCGAGCGGGCCATCCGCGACGGCGCACACACCGTGAGCCAGATCGCCGCACGCACCACGGCCACCACCGGCCAGTGCGGCGGAAGCTGCACGCCCGTCGTTCAGGAAATGCTCGCGGACCTCGCTCCGAAACCAGCTCTCAACGCGAAGCCGCCCGCGGCTCCGGCCGCGAAACAAGATCAATGGTGGGTGCGAAACAAATGACGAAGAGCGTGGAGATCTACCTCAAGCCCACGTGAACCAGCTGCCGCAAAGCGGTGGCCGACCTGGAAGGTCGCGGATTCACACTCGAGAAACACGATCTGGCCAAAGAGCGCCCCTCGCGCGAGCTGCTGTCGCGGCTCATCGATGAACGCGGCGTCGACGCAGTGATGAACAAACGCAGTCCGGCATTCAAGGAGCGCGGCCTCAACACCGCCACCATCACCAAGCAGCAGGCGCTCGCGCTGATCGAAGAAGAACCGAACCTGCTCAAGCGCCCGCTCCTCCTCACGAAATCGAAAACGCTCCTCGGCTACGACGCGCAGGAGTACGCCTCGCTGAAATGATCACGCCCTCCGGCATGGCCATCGCCGCGATCACGGTGATGCTCTGGATTCTCTGGAGCGACACGATCCGTGCGCGCCGTCCGGCGCCGATCCTCTACGCGGTGCGCATTGCGCTGTACATCATCGTGGCGGGTGTGCTGATCGTGAACATGGTGCGCTATCCGTACATCTTCGACAGCTCGGCGCGCACGCTGGCCATCGTGGCGGTGGTGATCGGACTGGGTGGAGCGGCTTATTTCGGCAAGAAACTGGTCACCAGAACGCCGTCCAGACCTCAACAGTAACTTTCTGGAGTCACGGAAAGACGGAAGAGTAGACAAGCCGGAACAAATGCACTATGATGCTCCTCGGGTCTGGTTAAGGGTCGCAGCTCTCCGAAGCGGGAACTATTGGATCTGACTACAGCGAAAGTCGCGGGGCCTGCGAATCTCTCTCTCGATCTCCCACGGCTATAGGTGAGGCGCCCTGCCTCCGACTCCAGCCGGACCCACTTTAAAAAGCCGCGCGCCCGCGCGGCTTTTTGATTTTGCGACAATGCCCGCCGTGCCGCCCGCCGTTCCGATCGCGCTGGTCGTCCCCGCTCTCGACGAAGAACAGGCGATCGGCCCGCTGCTCGACGAAGTGGACCGCACGCTGGTGCGCGACATCCTGGTCGGCGACAACGGCAGCCGCGACGGTACAGCAACGGTCGCGCGCGCGCGCGGTGCGACGGTTGTCCACGTCGCCGAGCGCGGCTATGGCGCCGCATGCGCCGGCGCGATGACCGCGCTCGCTCCCGACATCAAGATCGTCGTGTTCATGGATGCGGATGGTTCCGACGATCCCGCGGAGATGCGCGCGCTCGTCGAGCCGATCGTGACCGGCCGCGCCGACCTCGTCATCGGCTCGCGCGCTCTCGGCGTCGTGGAGCGCGGCGCGCTCTCGCCGCAGCAGCGTTTCGGCAACTGGCTGGCCACACGCCTCATCGCGCTCATCTACCGTCACCGCTACACCGACCTCGGCCCTTTCCGCGCCATCCGCCGCGATCTGCTCGACCACATCGCCATGCGTGACCGCCGCTATGGCTGGACCGTCGAAATGCAGGTTCGCGCGCTGCAACTCGGCGCTCGCGTGGCCGAAGTGCCGGTGCGCTATCGCAGACGAATCGGCAAATCAAAGATTTCCGGAACAGTCACGGGAATCCTGAAGGCCGGTTGGTGGATCTTGTACACAATCTTCAAATATGCGCGCCGCTAGACTCCTCGCCGCTGTTCTCTTCCTCGCCACCACCGCGAACGCGGCGATGCTGCTCGTGCCCACCGATCGCGAGCTCGCAGAGCAGTCGCGCGCCATCGTCGTCGCCACCGCGATCTCGTCGCACGGCGTCGCTACCGAGCATTGGATCGAAACGCAGACGACGTTCCGCGTCGACGAGTCGATCAAAGGCGCGCTGGCGATCGGCGAGACTTTCCTGCTCGCGGAACCGGGCGGCATCGCCGGTAAGACCGGTCTGGCCATCGCCGGCAGCCCGCGATTCGCAGACGGCGAACGCGTGCTGCTGATGCTCACGCCGCGCAGCAACGGCTCGTGGACATCGCGAGTCCTCGGCGCCGGCGTCTTCCGCTTCGAAGGCGATCTGCTCGTGCGCCACGAGCTCTGCGGCATCGACCTGGGCGGCGCCACGCATGTCGAGCCGCGCCGCAACGCGCTGCGCTTCCTCGCGTATCTGCGCGGCGACTCCACCATTGATTACATCGAGCGCCGCCGCGTGGCTTCCGATTCCGTGAGCAACGCGGCGGTCGCGCCGAACGCGGTGACGATCACGAGCTACCTCCTGCAGCAGGGCGGCCGCGGCATCCGCTGGGCGAGCTTCCCGACTCCCGTCGTCTTCCGCAGCAACGGCGCGCAAACCGGCATCGCCGACGGCGGCCTCGGCGCCGCGAAGCGCGCGCTCGCCGCGTGGACCGACGATCCGAGCTCCAACATCATCTATCAATACGGCGGCACGACGAGCGCGAAGGGCGGCCTGCTCCACGCCGACGGCACGCACTCCATGCTGTTCGACGATCCGAACGGCGAGATCACCGGCGCGTTCCCGAACGGCAGCGTCCTGGCCATCGGCGGCGCGTGGTTCAGCACCGACGACACGCATGTCTTCGGCGGCGAGACGTTCTACACGATCGGCGAGGCCGATCTCATCGTGCAGAACGGCATCATCGGCACAGGCCTGAACGGACTCGGATTCGATCACGTGCTCACCCACGAGCTTGGGCACACGCTCGGCTTCCGCCACTCCGACGACCCGCCGGCCGGCGGAACGTCATCCAGCACCGCGCTGATGAACTCCACCGTGGCGTTCAATACCGACCAAATCGGCTCGACGCTGCAGGCGTGGGATCGCGAAGCGGTGCTGGCCGTTTACGGCAGCGGCGTCGCGTCGTGCACGCCGCCGTCGATCTCGCAGCAGCCGCACTCGGTCGATCTGACCAAACCGGAAGCGGTGACGCTGACCGTGGCCGCATCGGGCGACGCGCCGCTCACGTTTCAGTGGTACGTCGGCGAGAGCGGCGTGACCAACGCGCCGATCGGCGGCGCGACGTCCGCGAGTTTGACCGTGACGCCAACGGTGTCGACGAGCTATTGGGTGCGCGTGTCGAACGGCTGTGCGCCACCCGCGGACAGCACGACGGCGACGATCACTGTTGCTGGTTGTCCGGGCGTGAAGTTCACGTCGGTGAGCGAATCGACAGAAATCCTGCAGACGCGAAGCGCGACGCTTTCCGCGAATGCGACCGGCGGCACCATCTCGTATCAATGGTACGAAGGGACGACCGGCGTGACCGCGCGTCCGGTGAGCGGCGCGACCGGCACTTCGATCGTTGTCACTCCGCCGTCGACGACGAGCTACTGGGTGCGCGCCTCGAACACTTGCGGCTCCGCGCTCGACAGCCCGACCATCATCGTCACGGTGGTGCCGTGCAACACACCGCGCGTGCTGATTCAGCCCGCCGGCGGCACCGCGGCCGTCGGTGACACGCCGATGCTTTTCGCCGACATCACCGGCACCACGCCGCTCAATCTGCAGTGGTACCGCGGCGCGAAAGGCGATACCTCGCAGCCGCTCGCCAACGCCAAAGCCGAATCGATCACCGTCCCACCGCTTCTCGGCCCCGATTCCTTCTGGCTGCAAGCGACGAACGATTGCGGCAGCGTGAACACCGATGCCGCAGCATTCAGCCTCGTGTCGCAATGCCAGCGGCCCTTAATCATCGAACATCCCGCGAACCTGAGCGTCGGCCCGGGCACGACGGCGACATTGAAAGTGGTGACCGAAGGAACGTCGCTGCAATACCGCTGGTACGAAGGCGCGCAATTCGATTTCACCAAGCCTCTCGGCGGCAGCAGCCCCACGCTGATCACACCGCCGATCCTCGAGCCGACGGAATTCTGGCTGGTGATCACGAACGGCTGCGGCACGGCGGAGAGCGAAACGATCACCGTGACACCAGTGGCGACGAAGCGGCGCGCGGCGCGGCATTAGCGGCGCGGCGAAGCCGCCGCCGCGGTCCCGCGGCTTTGCCGGGGACCGGCAGGCTCAAAGGCTCACAGGCTCAAAGGCTCAAAGGAGCATCCGCTGCGCGAGTGGCGCGTTTCACGAGATGCCATGCGTGTGGCTTCGCAGTGCAGCCAGTCACCGCAAATGCGCGATGGTCGCTCTCGCGCCGCGCGCGCTACTGTGAGCCTTTGAGCCTGTGAGCCTTTGAGCCTTCGCGCGAAGCGCGAACCGCGAAGCGCGGCGCATACAATCCGCCCCCAATGTCGCTCGCCCTCTACACCGCCACCGCAGCGCTGCTGCTGTGGCTCGTGCATCGTCACGTGACGCCGGTGTCGCGCGGCGCGGCGATCGTCTTGTACGCGCTGCCGTTTGCGTTCGTCGGCATTGCGCTGCTCGCGGGACGCATCTACGGGCCGATCGATTTGCCGTACGCCACCGAGCCACTCAATTGGATGAAGGGCAAGTACGGCATCGACGATCTGCACAATGGGATTTTGTCGGACGTCTACTGCCAGATGATTCCGTGGCGGAAGGCGGTGCAGTGGTCGCTCGCGCACGGCGAGTGGCCGCTCTGGAATCGCTTCATCCTCTCCGGCGACATCCTCGCCGCCGCGGCGCAGCCAGCCGCGTACAGCCCGTTCACGCTGCTCGCCTGTTTGCTGCCGGTCGCGCACAGCCTCACGTTCACCGCGGCCATCGCGCATCTCGTCGCCGCCATCGGCGCGTTTCTGCTCGCTCGAGAATTGGGCTGCCGCGAATCGGCCGCACTCATCGCTTCAGCCGGGTGGATGTATTCGACGGCGCTCGCGCTCTTCATCCTCTGGCCCCTCGGTTTTTCGTGGGCCTTCTTTCCTTTCGTTCTCCTCGGCGTGAAACGCGTTTGCGCGACGCCGAGCGTGCGCTCGATCGCGCTGCTGACGATCGGCTTCACGTTGCTGCTCCTCGCGGGACATCCGGAAACCGCGCTGCACGTGATCGTCCTCGGCGCCGCGTACGGTGTCGTGCAGCTTTTCGCAGCGAAAGAAAAACTGCGCGCGATCGGCAGCGCGGCGATTGCAGGCGTGATCGCGCTGCTGCTCTGCGCGATCTATCTGCTGCCGGTCCTGGAAGCCGCGCCGCAAACGATGGAGCAGCCGTACCGGACCGAAATCTTCGCGAAACAGGATCGCGGCGTGCCGCTGCAGGAAGTCGGCGCGCGGCTGGCCACGGACTTTTTCCCGTACCTGCATCCGCGCACGTGGAAGCTCGAGCACGTGCGCTGGATCCCCGTCGACAGCGCCGCCGTCGGCAGCATCGTCCTCGCGCTGGCGATTTTCGGCATCTGGCGCGTGCGCTCGCGCGAGTCGTGGACGTTCGCCGCCATCGCCATCTTCTGCCTGCTCGCACGCGCCGAATGGACGCCGCTCGCGCGCGCACTGCAGAAGCTCCCGCTGCTCGACATCGCCTTGAACGAGCGCTTCTCATTCGGCGCGTCATGCGCGCTGGCGATCCTCGCCGCGCTCGGCGCCGAGCGCCTGCTGCAAAGCCGCGGCGCCGCGCTCACCTTCACCGCCGTGCTGCTCGTCATCGGTCTCGGCAACGCCTACTTCGTCAACGCGCCGATCCTCGAGCACGCGCTCCTCGAATGGGGCTACTACAAAGTGGCCGCGGAAGTGGGTTGCCTCGCCATCGCCGCGCTGCTGCTCGCGTTGCGCATACCCGCGCGTTACGTACTGCCGTCGCTGCTCGCGCTCATCGTTCTGCAGCGCGTAGCCACGGACGGCGGCCTCTATCGCACATTCCGCGCGCGCAGCGCGTATCCGCCGATCCCGATCCTGCAGCCGCTGAAGCAGGCGCAGAAACCGTTCCGCATCACCGGCCACGGACTGGCGCTGATCCCCGGCACCGGCGCGCTGTACGAGCTGGAAGATGTGCGCGGCTACGAGGCGATGACGTTCGCGCGCTATGTCGAAACGTATCGCGCCTGGTGCACGCATCAACCGGTCTGGTTCAACCGCGTCGACGATCTGACCAAACCGTTCCTCTCGTTCCTGAACGTGCGCTACGCCATCACGTGGGATCGCGATCGTCCGCCGGACGGCTGGAAGCAGATCGCGTGGCAGCGCGGCTCGATGCTGCTCGAAAACACGCGCGCCCTCGACCGTGCCTTCGTCCCGCGTTTCGTCCGCCTCGGCTTCAACGAAGGGGAAACGACCGAAGCGATGATGAGCGAAGGCGACTTCAGCGAACGCGCGTGGATCCGCGCGTCACTCGAAAAACATGAGCGCACCAACGGCCCCGGCCGTGTCACCTCCATCCGCGACACCAACCTCGGCTACCTCATCGCCGCCGACATGCAGGAAGCCGGCTGGGTGGTGATCTCGGAGACGGCGTGGAAAGGGTGGCGCGCGTACATCGACGGCCGCCGCGTGCAAATGCAGATCGCCAACGCGGCGTTTCTCTCGGTCTACGTGCCGCGCGGCAAACATGAAGTGCGGTTGAAGTATTGGCCGGAGTCGTTCGTGATCGGGCGGGCGGTGTCGTTCGCCACGCTCGCGGCAATTTGCGCGTTTGCGATTCTGTGGAGACGAGCCCTCAAAGGCTCACAGGCTCACAGGCTCACAGGCTCAAAGTAGCGACGGCCTCCCGAGAGCGGCTGGCCTCTTGATGCCATGCTTTTCAACTGACCATGGCAAAAGCGAGCAGCGCGGCATCTTGCGACGCGCGCGCTGCTTTGAGCCTTTGAGCCTGTGAGCCTTTGAGCCTGTGAACCTTTGAGCCTAGTCCAACGCGGCCAGCCGCTTCTCGAACTGCGCGATGCGACGATCGCTGCGCTGCCCTTCCGGCAGCGACTTCGCGTAATCGATGGCCTGCTGGATCGTCGCGCGCGCGGCTTCCTTGTCGCCTTTGGCGAGCTGGATGTCGGCGCGCGTGCTCAGCACGCTCAATTTGCGCGGGCCGTACACCTTGGCCACCGCGCGGTCCGACGCCGCTAGCGCTTTGTCGTACTGCTTCATCGCGTTGTACGCGAGCGCCAGGCGCGCGGGCGGGTTGTAGTCGTCGGGGAAATCGCGCTCCGATTGCTCGAGCATCGGAATCGCTTTCTCCGCCATGCCCAGCTCGATGTACGCGCTGAGGCGATGTGAGTCGTAGACGGCGCGCTGTTCGTTCGTTTTCGCGCTCTTCGCCGAAGCTTCGAGCGAAGACAGCCACTCGTTCTTCAACTGCATCGAGCCTTCGTCGTCTTTCATCGCGTCGCGCGCGTCGATGAGCGACATGTAAAGGCCGGAGCGATCGTCGCCGGAGAGCTCGATCTTCGGATTCTTCAACACCTCGCGCGTCTCCGCTTCGAGCGCCGTGATCCACGCGTTGCGCTGCGCATGCGTCTCTTCGAGCGAGGTGGCGCATCCGAGACCGGTGGCGGCGACGTTCGCGGCCGAGACGGTGCCTTTGACGCGCGGGTAGAGCTCCAACGCGCGCGACGCACAACGCTCGTTCTGGTCCGACATCGACATCGAGAAGAGCATCGATTCCGCGGTGCGGCCGTAGCGCGGCCACGCTTTCGGCGCGGCGGTCAGCGCTTCTTCGTACGCTTTGATGGCGTCCGCGTGCTCGCCGGCCGCGGCCAGTTTGTCGCCGCGCGTCAACGCGGTGTCGGCGGTGGAGACGGCGCGCGAGTGATAGGTCGACGACGCGTCGTCGAGCATCTTGCGCACTTGCGAGACGTTCGCGCCGCCGACGTAGCGCAGCGCCACGGAGTCGCGCTTCGCGTCGAGCACGAGCAGCGTCGGCAGCGCCGGGATCGGATACTTTTTCAGGAACGCGGCGTTCTTTGCGTTTTCGGTGTTCAGGCTGAGCCAGACGAACCGTCCGGCATAACGCTCGAGGGACTTATCGGTGTAGACGTAAGCCCGCATCGAGCGACAGGTGTGTCACCACGGTGCCCAGGCTTCCACGAAGATCGGTACGTTCAGCTTCTTCGCTTGCGAGACCGCTTTGGTGTAGTCGTCTTCGATGAACGGGACGTTGGCGCTCGCGCTGATGGCGATGAACGCGAGCAGCGCGCTGAGGACTAGACGTTTCATGGCGTTAGTTTCCTTCATTTCGGGCCCGGCTCCACCCATCGCGCCAACCAATCCGCAACTTCTTTGTAAAAGACGCGCGAGTTCTCGGCGTTCAGAATCCAGTGATTCTCCTCCGGCCACACCAGCAAACGGCTGGGAATCTGGAGGCGCTGCAGGATCGACCACGCTTCGAGCGTGTTGTTCATCGGCACGCGGAAATCGCGCTCGCCGACCGACAGGAGAATCGGCGTCTTGAAGTCTTTCGCGAAGCGGATCGGGCTCTGCGTCCGCCACACTTCGCCTTGCTCCCAGACCGGTCCGAGGTTCATGAGCTCGCGGCTGTAGATGGTGTCGGAGGTGCCCCACTGCGATTCGAGATTGATCAGGCCCGCGTGCGCCACGAGCGCCTTGAAGCGATTGCCCGACCACGCTTCGAGCGCGTAGGTGAGATGGCCGCCGTAGCTCGCGCCGCCTGCCACCTGTCGTGAGGCGTCGATGAACGAGAAGCGCTTGATCGCTTCATCCGCCGCTTCCATCAGCTCCTGCGCCGGACCGCGCAGCGGATCGCCCTGAATCTGCTGCGCGAACGTCTCGCCGAAGCCGGTCGAACCGGTGTAGTTCGTCGCCAGAATCACGTAACCCGGTTTCGCGAGCAGGTGGTAATTCCAGCGCAGCGAGATCTGGTCGCGCCACATGTTCGCCGCGCCGCCGTGGATCAGCACGAAGAGCGGATATTTCTTCGACGAATCAAAGTCCGCCGGCAGAAAGATCATGTTGTGGATCTTCCGGCCGCGCGACGACGTGAACCAGAAGTGCTGCGGCGGCATCCAGTCGATCGATTTCGCCTGCTCGACGTTGAACGTGGTGAGGTTGGTGTGCTTCTGCGATTTCAGATCGATGCGCACGAGCTCCGCGGGATCGGTCGACGAGCCCCAGCTCGCCACGACCACGGGCGCTTTCTCGGCGATGCGCAGTCCCGTGTAGACGCCGCGGATCGGATCGACCGCCAGCTGCGCCACGCCTCCCGTCGCCGGCACCGAGTAGATCTTCACCAGGCCTGAATCTTCGGCCGTGAAGTAAATGGTCTTGCCATCCGGCGTGATCGCGTAGGTGTCGACGGAGCGATCGGTCGTGGCCACGGGCCGTTCGTTCTGCATCGACGGCCAGTCGAACGCGACGAGGCGCGTGAGGTTGTAGACCTTCGTGTTGTTGACAGTGGACGCGGCGAAGAGCGTCTTGCCGTCCGGTGAGAATTCGACATTGCCGTAGTCGGCGCCGGTGTGCACGATGCGCTCCGGCTCGCCGCCATTCGCGCTGACGCGATAGAGATCGGTCGCCGGATTCGCATACGCGGCGGTGTTCCGTTCGGTGAGGGCAGGGAAGATCAGCCACTGGCCGTCGGGCGACCACTCGGCGTCGATTGTGTCGCGTCCTTCGCCGCCGCCGGTGCCGGAGAAGCCCGGCGCCGCGACGAGCTTCGTTCCCGCGAGCAGATCCTTCGCTTTCGCATCGGCATCGAGCGATTGCACGAACACGTGCGCCTGCTTCTCATCGATCCAGCGATCCCACGCGCGGATGGGGAAGGAGTCGTACGCGCGCACCTTGTACTTGCGGTCCTTCTCTTCCTTCTGCGCTTTCTTGTTCGCTTCATCGTCGAGCGCGCCGGGATAGACGGTGCTCACGAACGAGAGCGCGCGTCCGTCGGGGCGGAACTTCGGCGAGCGCGCGCCGGTGGCGACGTTCGTGATGCGCTGCGCTTCACCGCCGCCGATGACGTCGAGGATGTAGATCTGCGACTGTTCATCGCCCTCGCGTTTCGCGGAGAAGGCGATGCGATGGCTGTCCGGCGCCCACGCCACGTCGCCCTCGGACGCTTTGTTGAACGTGATCTGCCGCGGCTTGGCGCTGCCGTCGGACGGCACGAGCCAGAGATCGCTGGTCTGGTCCTTCTCGTCGTACGCCGGATTGGTGACCGAGGCGACGACCCACTTGCCGTCGGGCGAAAGGGAGGGCGCGCCGACGCGCTTCATCAGCCACATCGTTTCGTGGGTGATGGGCTTTTTATCGGCGGCGAAGGAAGAGACCGCGGCGAGGAGAACGAGTGCGAACGCAGCGAAACGAATCTTTCTGTGCATGCACCGGCGATTGTCTCAAATCGGCAGCCAGCAGGTGACCACCGTGCCGCCCCCTTCACGCGCCTGTAACCGCATGCGGCCGCCGTGCGCCTCGACGATTTCATTGCAGAGCGCGAGGCCGACGCCCGAACCGCCGGGCTTGGTCGAGTAGAACGGCACCAGCGCCTGGCGGATCACTTCTTCGCTCATGCCGCGCCCGCGATCGAGCACGCGCAGCACGGAATCGTCGCCGGCGCGATCGATCGTCACGGCGACATCCGCCGGATCGCTGCCCGATTCATGGGCGTTCTTCACGAGGTTGATGAGCACCTGCTCCATCTGCGCGCGGTCCATGCGGCACTCCAGTGCAGGCGTCCCTTCCACGCGAAATTCGTAGAGCGGACGAACGGCGTCGATGACGTCGCTCCACGCCACCCTCTCCTTGCGCGGCTCCGGCAGGCGCGCGAATTCGGCGTACGCATCGAGAAAGTTGCGCAGGTAAGCGAGCCGTTCTTCGATGGCGCCGTAAATCTCGTCGAGGCGGTGATGCAGCTCCGGCCGCGATTGCGCGCGGCGTGCGGAATGGAAGAGAGAGCTGATCGGCGCGACGGTGTTGTTGATCTCGTGATTGATGACGCGGATCGCTTTCTTCCAGACGCCCACTTCCTGCCGCCGCAGCTCCGGCGTCAGGCGCTCCAAGAGCACGAGCCGGTGCTGCTGCATGTTCAGCGAGAAGATGCGCTGCGTGAGGTGATACATCTCCTCGTCGTGCTTGAAGATCGAATCGCCGAATGACGCCAGCGCATCGCGCAGCGGCCCGGCGAATCCAAACTCTTCGAGCAGCCGCCCGCTCAATCGTTCGCCCGCGGCCAGCAACTCGCGCGCGGCGGTATTTGAATAAACGACGCGCTCCGCCGGATTGAGCAGCACCACCGCCACCGGTGTGCGCTGCAAAATCGTATCGAGCAGAATCTCCTTCTGATGCAGCTCGCTGCGATCCGCCCGAACCGTATCCGCCAGCTCGTTGTACAGCCGCTTCAACTCCGCCAGCTCGCGATCCCCACGCACCGCGAGCCGCAGCGTAAAGTCGCCATCGCGAAACGCGCCGAGCGCATTGCCAAGCACCGCATGCAACTCTTCAACGCGCGAAACGATGATGCGCGAAGCAATGAGCGCAATGACCACCGCCACAAGAAACGCCAGCATCGCCGCCCGCCGCAACGGCAAATGGGACGCCGCTATCGCCGCCGTTGTGGATAGCAACGCGGTTGTGGTGATGACTAGGGTGATCCTAGTGGCTAGTGTCATGGCGCGGCGAATTGAGAATTGAGAATTGAGAATTGAGAATGAGAGAACGCGGCACTTGCCGGGATCGTCGCAAGTGCCGGCTTTTCATTCTCAATTCTCAATTCTCAATTCTCAATTCCGCCCCTCACCTCGGCCGCCGCTCCAGCACCACTCCCAGCTTTTCCATCCTCCGATACAGCGCCTGTCGCGACAAGCCTAGCGCTTCGGCGGCGCGGGAGACGCTGCCGTTGGCGTTGAGGAGGGCGGTTTCGATCTGGGTGCGTTCGATCGGCACTTCCTCCGCTCTCGCTTCGCCGGCGGCGCCGAAGCCGAGGTCTTCGGCGGTGATGGTTTCGCCGGTGCTGAGGGCCATGGCGCGCTGGATGCGGTTCTGCAGCTCGCGCACGTTGCCCGGCCAGTCGTGCCCGACCAGTGCGGACGCGGCGGCGGAATCGAGTTTCTTGCTGGTCAGGAAGGCGTGGGCGAGGGGGAGCACGTCTTCGCGGCGGTCGCGCAGCGGTGGGACGGCGATCTCCACGACGGCGATGCGGAAGTAGAGATCCTGCCGGAACGTGCCGCGGCCGATGGCCACGTGCAGATCCGCGTTCGTGGCGCAGAGCACGCGCACGTCCACGCGGCGCGTTTCGCTGGAGCCGAGGCGTTCGAATTCGCCGGTTTGCAGGACGCGCAACAGCTTCATCTGCCCGGCGGCGGAGAGATTGCCGATCTCGTCGAGGAACAGCGTGCCGCCGTTGGCCGCTTCGAAGCGGCCGATGCGCAAGCGCGTCGCGCCGGTGAATGCGCCCGGCTCCGCGCCGAACAATTCGCTCTCGATCAATTCATCGGGAATCGCGCCGGCGTTCACTTTGATCAGCGGCTTGGAGCGGCGGCGCGAATTCGCGTGCACGATCTCCGCGATTTTTTCCTTGCCCGCGCCGTTCGGTCCGGTGATCAGCACCGGCACGTCCGACGGCGCGACCTGCACGGCCAGCGACGCCGCGCGATGCATGGCGTCGCTTTCGTAGACGATGCCGCGCAGGTCGTGATTGCGCGCCAGGAGCTGCCGCGATTTCGCGCGCTCGCGGCGTTCGCGCTCTTCCTCTGCGCGCGCGTCGCGGATGCGCAGCAGCGACTCCACCGTCGTGACGAGCTTCTCGTCGTTCCACGGCTTGGCCATGTAATCGGTGGCCCCTTCCTTCACCAGCTGCACCGCCGTTTCGAGCGACGTCCAGGCGGTCATCAGAAGGATGGGAAGCTCGGGATCGATGGTGCGGATGCGGCGGAAGAGCGCGATGCCTTCGTCGCCGCCGGTGGCGCCGGGGGAGAAGTTCATGTCCTGCAGCACGACGCCGGCTTCGCCGCGCTCGACGTGCCGCACCGCGGTGGCAGCATCCGCGGCGACGATCGACTCGACGTCATGAAGCTCGAAGAGCAGCCGCAGCGCATTCGCCACGGCTGCCTGGTCTTCGACGATCAACACCTTCGGCATTTAAGGTTCGAACACTCCCGGGTTCAGACGCTCCGCGTGGCGATGGACGGCGACACCATCATCGCGCGGATCGCCGGCGGCACGGTGGCGATGATGCCGTTGATCCACAGCAGCACCACGCCGCCCGCGACGAGCTGCCAGTCGAGTTTCACATCGGAGACGTGGCTGACCAGCATGAAATTGAGCGCGTACGCGCCGGCGATGCCGAGGAGGAGACCGACGGCGGTGACGAGCGAATTTTCGAGGAGGAAGTAGCGGAGGATGTCGCCGCGCGTGGCGCCAAGGGCGCGGCGCGTGCCGATCTGCTTCTTGCGTTCGGCGACCGCGAGCGAAGTGAGGCCGAGAAGGCCGAGCGCGGTGACCGCCACGAGCGCCACGATGATGCAGCTCATCGTCGTCACGACGATCTTGCCGCTCGAAAACCAGCGCGCCTTCTTCTCCGGCGTGGTCATGAACTCGAAGACGCGGCCGGCGTTCTGCGCGGTGAGGCGCTTCTCCACTTCGGCCATGACCGGTTTCATCTGGCCCGGCTCGCAGCGGATCAGGTAGCGCATGCCGCCGTTGAAGCCGCCGACGCGCGCCGGCAGAAAGAGGCCGCGGTTCGATTCCATGGAAGGATTGGTGGGACGTCCGAACGGATTGAAGAACTCGCCGATGACACCGATCACCGTGATCGGTTCCTCGAACGGATTGCCCGGCTCGCCCTGCTGGATGATCTTGCCGACAGCGTGGCCGTCGGGGAAGAGCGCGTCCGCCACGGTCTTGGAGATGATGGCCTTATCGGCGGGATCGACGACGTGGCCGACGCCGTGATCGCCGTCGCGGAACTCGCGTCCTTCGATGATCGTCGCGCCGAGCGTCTTGATCAGGTCTTTGGTGCCGTAGTAGATCTGCGTCGGCGCGGGCGTCACTTTCGGATCGGCGAGCGGGTAGACCTGGCTCGACGAGCCGCCGCCTTCCCACAGCTGGAAGTTCGTGCTGGCGGCGGCGCGGACGCCCGGCACGCTCTCGATGGTGCGCACGTCCTGATCGATGATGTTGTCGATGAACGCGTCGTCCTTGAACTCCGGCGAGAACGGGCGGATCTTCAGCCAGACGATGTTGTCGTCGTCGAAGCCTGATTTCTGCTGCATCTTGGCGCGTTCCGCGAGGATCACGTTGATGCAGTTCGTGACGATGGCGAGCGTCAGCGCGATCTCCAGCACGATGAGCACGACGCGCGTGCGGTTGTGCTTCATGGCGCGGATGATGGGACCGATGTGCATGGGCGTCTCCTTACGAGTGGTCAGTCGTCAGTGGCCAGTGGTCAGTGGAAAAGCGGCTCGGAGCGGAGGGGTTGCTCCTGACCACTGATCACTGACCACTGACCACTTCCTCACTGCACCTTCAACTGCATGGCCGGGGCGACTGAACAAACGCGCCAGGCCGGGTAGATGCCGGCAACGGCGCCGGCGACGAGCGAAAGAATTGCGGCGATGCCGAGCATCTCGCCGTCGAGATGCAGCGCTTCGCCGTTCTGGAGGAATCGCGCGAGGATCGCCAATATCCCCGCCGACAGGGCGATGCCGGCGATGCCGCCGACCGCGCCGATCAATTCGCACTCCACGAGGTGCTGCCAGAAGATCTGCGCGCGGCTGGCACCGAGCGCGCGCCGCACGGACACCTCCGGCAGCCGCGCCAGGAACTTGCCGAGGAGGATGCCCACGAGATTGACCGAGCAGACCACCAGGAAAAGCAGCGCCACCACGCTCATCGCCTTCACGCCCGCCGGCATCAGCCCCCACTCTTCGATGAGCTGCGGAACCGTGTCCAGCCGGAAGTAGAGCGGCCGTTCGAAGCGGCCGTGGCGCTTCTGGTCATTGATGTAGTTGGTCAGCCACTGCTCGTAATTGCGCTTCGCTTCCGGCGTCGGCAGCTCGACCCAGTACTGCAGCCACACGCGCTCGGAGTTCCAGTTGTCTTCGATGGATTTGATCTCTTCGTTCTTCCACCCCGAGTTGTTTCCCGCCGAATAGATCCGCAGCACCTCGGTCATGTTGAACGGGATGTAAACCGGCTCGGGAGCGCCGAGCGCATTGCGCGTCATGTCGAAGAGGCGCACCGCAGGACGGTAAGGCGCAAGCACGCCCACCACGCGGTAATCGCGCTCGCCGAGACGGATGGTCTTGCCGACGCTGTTCGCGCCGCCGAACACTCTGCTGTTCGTCTCGTTGTCGATGACGACCACCTGCTCCGGCTTCGCGTCGGCGGCTTTCGTCCACGGTCCGCCGTATTCGAACGGCAGCTGGAACATGTCGAAGAAGTCGCTGAAGACGAACCGCACGTCGGGCTGGAAGGGCCGGCTTGCTTTCGCGTCGGGGTAAACGAACATGCGCGTGATGTACGTGGCCGTCTGCCGCACCGGAATCGGCGATCGCAGCAGATTGCGCGCGTCGCGATAGGTGACCTGATCGGGAATGGGCGCCACGCCGGCCGCGGCGTTGCCCTGGCGGAAGCCTTCCTTTTTGCCCCACGAGTCGAGGCGCACGTAGAAGACCTTGTCGCTCTTCCCGGGCAGCGGATCCTGCGTGTAGAGGTGGCGCAGCGTGACGAATGCGGTCGACACGCAGATGCCGAGGGCGATGCCGCCGATGAGGAGGCAGGTCAGCACGGGATTGCGGCGCAGCGACTTGATCGCGATTTTCAGGTGATAGGTGAGCATGGTGAATTCCTCGCTCGCACTACAGCGTGGCGTGCAGCCCGGCGCTCGCTTCGCGCGCCAGCGTCACGCGTGGCCGCTCCAGATCGACGACGCGGCCGTCGAACACATGCAGCTGCCGGTGCGCGCGCTCGGCGCATTCGGGGCTGTGCGTGACCATGACGATGGTCGTGCCGCTCTCGTTGATACGCTCGAGGAGATCCATGATCTCGCGCGTCATCGCGGAATCGAGGTTGCCCGTCGGTTCGTCGGCGAGGATCAGTTTCGGATCGCCCGCGAGGACGCGCGCGATGGCCACGCGCTGCTGCTGACCGCCGGAGAGCTGCGACGGAAGATGCTTGAATCGCGCGGAGAGGCCGACCATCTCCAGCGCCCGCTCGATGCGCTGCTTGCGCTCGTTGCCGCCGAGGCCGCGGTAGCGGAGGGGGACGTCGACGTTGTCGAAGACGTTGAGGTCGGGGATGAGATTGAACGACTGGAAGATGAAGCCGATCGTGCGATTGCGGATCTGCGACATGTCTTTGTCGGAGAGCCGGCTGACGTCTTTGCCGTCCAGGACATAGCTGCCGGAGTCGAACGTGTCGAGCAATCCCGCTACGTTCAGAAAGGTGGTCTTGCCGGAGCCCGACGGCCCGGTGACGGAGACGAACTCGCCCGCTTTCACGCTGAGCGAAAGATCCTCGAGCGCATGCGTCTCGATCGATTCCGTGCGGTAGATTTTTTTGATGTGCTGCATTTCGAGCATGTGGTTCTCCTTGTCGCTTGTGGCTCGGAGTGATTAGTGGTTAGTGGTTAGTGATTAGTTGCGGCGCGCGTGCTTGGGCGTTTGTGGCTCGGAGTGATTAGCGGTTAGTGGTTAGTAATTAGTCGCGGTGCGCGTGCTTGGGTTTCTCTAATCACTAACCCCTAATCACTAATCACTGCCTCACCTAAACATCACATTCTTCGCATCGCCAAAGGCGGTCGTGTCCGACAGGACGATCGATTCGCCTTCGTTCAATCCTTTGATGATTTCGACTTCGCCGACGCTGGTCGCGCCGGTGGTGATCTCGCGCTTCGTCGCGAATTTCTGGCTGCTGTCGACGACGTACGCGGTGCGTCCGCCGCCCGCTTCGAGGAACGCGCCGCGCGGCACTTTCAGCACGTTGCGCCGCGATTCGAACGTGAGCCGCGTGGTGAGGCGCTGGTTCTGCTTCAGTCCCTGCGGCAACTCCCCATCAAAAACCACCCGTGCCGTCACCTGGCTATTCACCACCTCGGGCGACACCGAAGTGACCTTGCCGTTGTATTCGCGCGTGCCGAACATGATCGTGGCCGGCGTGCCGATGGCGGTTTCGTTCGCGTACTCCTCCGGCAACCCGATCTCCACTTCCAGCGAGGAGAGATTGACCACGGTGAGCACCGGCTGGTTCGGACCGACGGCATCGCGATCCTGCACGGCCACCGTAGCCACCATGCCGTCGAACGGCGCGCGGATGGTGAGGTCGTCGACGCGCTTTTGCAGCTCGCCGGCGACGGATTGCTGCCGCAGCACCTGCTGCTCGCGCGTCTGCACTTCGAAGCCGCTCGTTTCGCCGGAGAGTCCGAGCTCGCCTTTGGCCTGATCGAGCTCCATCGCGGCGACGCGCACGTTGTCTTGCGCGGTTTCGAGATCGGCTTTGTTGCTGAGTCCTTCGTTGAAGGTGCGCTGCACGCGCTCGAGCTGCCGTCTGGCCGCTTCCAGACGGACGCCGAGAAGCTCGACCTGCTGTTTGGCGCGAAGGGCGGTCTGGCGCGAGACGATCTTCTGGCGATCGAGCTCCGCGCGCGTCGTGAGCAGTTGCGACTGCGCCTGATCGAGCGCGGCGTGCAATTCTTTCGATTCGATGAGCGCGAGCACGTCGCCCTGCTTCACCTGCGCACCGGCGCGCGTCCGCAGCGAGACGATGCCCTGCCCGGCGCTGAAGAGCGTGGGGGAAAGCGAAGCGACGACGCGACCCTGCACGCTGATGTCGCGCAACAGATCGCCGCGCGTGACGGTGCCGAAGCGAAGCGTCGCCGCATCCACGGCGCGATCGGCACGGCTCCAGCGACGAATGGCGGGAAACGCAAACGCAAGAACGACAAGAAGCACGACGCCGCCAACGATCGCGGCAATCACCCGCGGATTTCGCTGCGACGCCACCACCGGGCGGTCCATGGAGGAACTGTTCTGAATCATGAGCGACCGGCACTAGCGCAACCGAAGTGCCAGGGGCCGCCCGTTTGTTTTGTGTGGTTTAGCGTGTCCGGGTGGTGTCCGGCGGACGCGTGTCCGCGGACAGGTGTCCGCGGAATTGAGAATTGAGAATTGAGAATTGAGAATGAAGAACCACGCACTTGCGACAATCGCGGCAAGTGTCCGGTTTTTAATTCTCAATTCTCAATTCTCAATTCCGGCTCATCCCCTAAACTGGCCCCGAAGGAGTCCAACCCATGCCAAACGCCCGTCACATCACCCCGCCAGGAGCCGGCGACGTCCTCCTCCTGATCGGCACCACCAAGGGCGCGTTCATCGCGCGGGCGGATGCTTCGCGCAGCTCTTGGGAGCTCGGCGGGCCGTATTTTCCGGGGAGCGCGGTGTATGCGTTGGCGTATGACGGGCGGGCCGGGCGGCAGCGGTTGTGGGCGGGTGCGCACAGCATGCATTGGGGGGCGCTGCTGCATTCCAGCGATGACTTTGGGCGGAGCTGGACGAATCCCGAGCAGGCTACGGTCAAGTTTCCGGAGAGCGCGGGGGCGGCGCTGACGCAGATCTGGCAGGTCATGCCCGCGCCTGCGACGGAGCCGGACACGATGTATTGCGGCGTGGAGCCGGCGGCGCTGTTCGTTTCGCGCGATGCGGGCGAATCATGGGCGTTGTGCGAAGGGCTCTGGAATCATCCGCAGCGCGCGAAGTGGGTGCCGGGCGGCGGCGGGATGTGCATGCACACGGTGCTCGTCGATCCTGAAGATGCGAATCGCATCCGCATCGCCGTCTCCACCGCGGGCATGTACGTGACCGAAGACGGAGGCGCGACGTGGCGTCCTTCCAATCGCGGCGTGCGCGCTGACTTTCTACCGGACAAGCATCCCGAGTTCGGGCAGTGCGTGCACAAGGTCGTGCAGTCGCGGCAGAAGCCGGAGCGGATGTACCTGCAGAATCATTGGGGTCTCTATCGCAGCGACGATCGCGGCGAGAGCTGGACCGACATCGCGAACGGCGTTCCCTCCGACTTTGGTTTCGCGATCTCCATTCATCCGCAAGACGCCGACACGGCGTGGATCCTGCCGCTGGAGTCGGATGCATTTCGCTGCACGCCGGAAGGGAAGCTGCGCGTCTATCGCAC
The DNA here is from genome assembly GCA_035688915.1 of Thermoanaerobaculia bacterium. Classification (GTDB taxonomy): domain Bacteria; phylum Acidobacteriota; class Thermoanaerobaculia; order Gp7-AA8; family Gp7-AA8; genus DASSMK01. Next base: position 14,025 of record DASSMK010000203.1, on the reverse strand, counting down.
GCGCGACGCCGGCGCGAGCTGGCAGCCGCTGAGTGAAGGATTGCCGCAGCACGACGCCTTCGAAACCGTGTTGCGCGACGGCATGGCCGTCGATGCGCTCGCGCCGGCGGGCATCTACTTCGGCACGCGCAGCGGGAAGTTGTTCGGCTCCAATGACGAAGGCGAGAGCTGGACGGCCATCGCCGAAGGACTGCCGCCGATCGTGGCGGTGAAGACGGCGGTGGTGTAGTGGCGCTGACGTTCGTCGTTTCGGGACCGTTGCGCGAGCTGGCGGCCAATCGCAGCGAGCTGCAGATCGATGGCAGCGCCGCTTCGCTTGCGGAAGCGCTGGCGCTGCTGTGGCGCGAACGGCCGTCGTTTCGCGACCGCGTGATCACGGAGCTCGGCGACGTCCGTCCTCACCTCAACATCTTCGTCGACGGCGAGAGCATGCGCGACACCGGCGGCTTCTCCACGCCGGTGCGCGACGGCTCCGAGATCGTGATTCTGCCGGCTCTCAGCGGCGGCTGACATCGCGCGAAATTCGCTTGCGAGGTCCCGCGGATCAGCGTACTCTCCCGAGCGTCGCGGGCAGAGACGCGACGGTCCAAGTCCATTTGCAAATCTGAGGGGGAAAGTCCAATGAAATTGAATATCCGTGTGTCCATGCTCGTCGCCGCAGTCGCCGTGCTCTTCCTGGCCACCACCGCGTCGGCCGACGACGAGTACAAGTTCAAGGTGCACAACAACACCAAGCAGGCCATCAAGAAGATTCTCGTTTCCGAAGACGGCAACGAGTTCGGCTTCTTCGACATCGGCAGCGGCATCAAGCCGGGCCAGACCGTCACGCTGGTGTGGGACAAGTCGACCAACGGTGAGTCGTGCGAGCAGTACTTCAAGGCTGTTTTCGCCGACGGCGAAGAGTCGGAAGCCGAGTCGTTCGACTTCTGCGAATCCGACGTCGCGCTCGAGTTCGAGTAAGAACGTTTCCGCAGGCGGGCGCGGTCCTCGCGCCCGCCTGTCAGCTTAGTCTGGCAGGCGCATTGCTGAATCCGCCGCCGTGCGCAACGACGGCAACGATTCTTTCTGGCGCAACAACAACCTTTCCCTCGTCATCCTCGCGCTGTTTCTGCTCTGCCTCGTCGGACACGCGGTGTCGGGCTGGAAGGCATACAACGAAGAGCAGAAAGATCACCACCAGCCGCAGGTCGATTTCCTCGGCTTCCTGAAAACCTCCGAGTTCGGCGAGACCATCTTCGAGAACTGGGAGAGCGAGTTCCTGCAGATGGGCTTCTACGTCGTGCTGACGGTCTTTCTCTACCAGCGCGGCTCTTCCGAATCGAAGAAGCACGACGGCACGGATGAAGTCGAAGACGATCCCGAGTCGCATCGCAACGATCCCGACGCGCCGCTGCCGGTGCGCCAGGGCGGCTGGCGCCTGACGCTCTACAAGAACTCCCTCAGCCTCGCCTTCTTCCTCCTCTTCCTCGGCTCCTTCATCGGCCACGCCGCCGCCGGCGCGCGCAAGTACGACGAAGAGCAACTCGCCCACGGCTCGCACGAACTGGTCGGCACCATCGGCTACATGGGCAAGGCGCAGTTCTGGTACGAGTCCTTCCAGAACTGGCAGAGCGAGTTTTTAGCGGTGTTGGCGATCGTGGTGCTGTCGATCTGGCTGCGCCAGTGGGGATCGCCGGAATCGAAGCCGGTGCACGCGCCGCATCGGCAGACAGGCGACTAGCTCCCGCAATCCCCACAAACGCGCGAGGTCCGTGTCTCTCCTGACGTGCGCCGCGCGACCGCGTTGCTGCTCGTCTGCCTCGTCGCCTCTTCCGCGATCGGGCAAACCGCGCCGCCGCCCGCCGAAGAAGAAATCGTCGCCTTCAACATCCGCAGTGCGAAATATCACTGCCTGCAGTGTTCCGCCGCACGCGCCTGTACGCACTACTGCATTGAAATCAAACGATCCGAGGCCAAGGCGCGGGGTGGGGTGGCGTGCAAGCTGTGCGCGGGGACTTGCCGGCGGGATTAGCGAGCGAAAAGGGAGAGAAAGTCATGATTCCAGCCAAAGTAGCGGAGCGGTTGTCGTCCGGCATCAAACGCTTTGCGCCGATTCTCGCGGCGGCCAAATCACGCGACGTGAACGAATCCGACACGTCGATGATCATCACCGACATGCTGGCCGACGTCTTCGGCTACGACAAATACAGTGAAGTGACGCGCGAGCTGGCCATCCGCGGCACCTACTGCGATCTCGCCACGCGCATCGACGGCAAGTTCCAGATGCTCATCGAAGTGAAGGCGATCGGCCTCGAACTGAAGGAAGCGCACGCCAAGCAGGCCATCGACTACGCCGCGAACATGGGCGTCGAGTGGGTCGTGCTCACGAACGGCCAGCATTGGGAAGTCTTCCGCGTCATCTTCGCCAAACCGATCGAGAGTGACCTCGTCCTCGACATCGACATCCTCGCTCTCAATCCAAAGAACGCGGACGACCTCGAAAGCCTCTACCTGCTCACGCGCGAGAGCATGCTGAAGTCCGGCCTCTACGCCTATCACGATCACCTGCAGGCCACGAACAAGTTCTACCTCGCCGCGGTGGTGCTGAGCGACACGGTGCTCGACACCGTGCGCCGCGAATTGCGCCGCGTCTCCGACGCGAAGGTGGAGCTCGACGAGCTGCGCGACCTGCTCAAGCTGGAAGTGCTGAAGCGCGAAGTGATCGAAGGCGAGAAGGCCGACGGCGCGCGCAAGAAGGTCTCGAAATCGGCCGGCAAGATGCTGCGCATCCGTCGCGACAACCAACCCGGCAAGGACGACGAAGCGGAGAGCGCATCGCCGATCGTGGCGCCGACCGCGCCGAAAGAAAAAGAACTGACCTAGCGCTTGTTCACGATCTCGCGAAACTGCTGATTGCCGCTCCCGAACGTCACCACGGCGCGCAGGCTCAGCGACTCGTTCGGCGCCAGGTCGATCTGGCGCACGGCCGTGGCCATGAGCTGGTAGCGCCGCGTTTCGCCGGGCGCCAGCTCTTCGTTGAACGTCCGGCGGATGGGGATGATGTTGTACTCGAGCATCCCCGGCGAGCTGATCTCCGCTTCGACCAGCTGCAGCACGGTCTCCGCGTTGTTCGTGACGATCAGATCGATCTGCGCCGGCGCGCTGTTCGCTCCGCCGAAGAAGATGGCGCGATCGGCGCGCAGCTCGATGGTCGGCTGCGCGACGTTCTCCGGCCGCGCCGCTCCGTTCGTCGATCCGCACGCGGCGATCAGCATCGAAAGCGCAAACAAGGCGAGCTTCTTCATCCGCGCGAAGCGAGAGGCAAAATCCGTGTCAGGGCGTCTCGTCATTGGTGTCGGCGAAGACGGCGGACTCGGCCGGGCCTTTCTCTTGCACTCGCGCCGACTCTGGTGCACTCGCTGACGATCACCTGCGCCGATTGCGGTTTGATGCAAATCATCCCGCCGCTGCCTGCCGGAGCCACCGCCGAGTGCGAACGCTGCGACCGGCTCCTCGGCCGCCGTCCGCCCGGCGGTCTGGCCCTGACGTTCTCGTGCGCCGTGGCCCGCTTCATCCTCCTGCCGCCCGCTGTCTTTCTGCCGCTCATGGATTCGAACATCCGCCACCTCGTCTTCCACGAGAGCCGGCTCGTTTCCAGCGTCGGCACCATCTATCGCGAAGTCTGGTTTCCCTTCGCCTTCGGCTTCCTCTTCTTCGCCTTCCTCTTTCCCGCGCTGCGCGCTCTCTTCCAGATCGTCTCGCTCGGCTCCGTGATGTTGGGCTGGCGCATCTGGCAGCGCGGCCGGATCTTCCGCTGGAGCGAAGAGCTCCGCATCTGGAGCATGACGGACGTCGTGGTCTTCTCCGGGATCGTCGCGTACTACCGCGCCTCCGTTCCCGCCGACGTGGACGTGCGCATCGGCGCCATGTGTTACATCGCCGTGGCCGTGCTCGCGTTCCTCGGCGATCGCGCGCTCGATCGCCGCACCGTCTGGAACGCGATCCTGCCCGATCTGACGACGCTTCCCGATCGCGAGCCCGCTGCCTGCGATGTCTGCGAGATGACGGTGGTGGGCCGTCGTCCCGGCGATCACTGCCCGCGCTGCGGCAGCCGCCTCGATCGCGATCTCACGCCGCGCTTCGCGCCCGCACTCGGCGCCGTCGCCGCATCGATTCCGCTCGCCATTCCGTCGTACGGCGCTGCCGTGATGATCAACGATCAGCTCACCGGCGTTCTCGAGCACACCGTGATCGGCACCGTGCAACTGCTCGCCGATCACGGCTACTGGCAGATCGGCGTGGTGATTCTCGTGGCAGGCATCGCTATCCCGTTCGTCGAGATCGTCGGCCTGCTTTGGCTGCTCGCGCGCGTCCGCTTTCCGAATCGCAGAGGCCTGGTCGTGCGCACGCGTCTCTATCGCGTGCTGCATCGACTCGTGCGCTGGCCGATGATCATTCCGTTCATCGCCGCACTGTCCGCGCCAATCGTCGACTTTCGCGGCATCGACGACATCGTGGCCGGCCCCGGCGCAACGCCACTGTTCATGCTGATCGCACTGCTGATGTTCGCGGTGCGGATGTTCGAACCGAAATCGATGTGGAGGACCGCCGGAGAGGCGCGATGAGCGAATACGACCATCACGAAGAAGACCGCCGCAAGAAGAGCGAAACGCCGGAAGCGAGCGTGCATCTGGCGCGATGGACGCCGTGGATCTGGATCATCCCGGCGCTCGCGATTTTTTTCGTCGGCTATCTCATCGTCCGTTACGGCTTCTTCGGCGGCGGCGACATCACCGTGCATTTTTCCGAGGCGCATGGGCTGGATCGTTATAGCCCGGTGCGATTCCGCGGGGCGAAAGTCGGAACCGTGCAGAAGATCACGGTCTCCGAAGACGGCTCGGAAGTGGTCGTGCGCATCTCGATGGATGCGTCAATGAATTACGCGCTGCGCAAAGGGACGCGCTTCTGGATCGTCGAGCCCGGACTGGAATCGGGCGGCATCGGCAGCATTCTCTCCGGCACGTACGTCGGCGTCGCACCCGGGCCCGGCGACGAAGTGCGGGAGTTCATGGGGCAGGAGTACGCGCCCGTGCTCTCCGCCACGCAAGCCGGCAAGACCATCATCCTCGAAGCGCACGGCCTCGGCGGCATCACCATCGGCACGCCCGTCACGTTCCAGGGCATGCGCGTCGGCAACGTTCTCGGCTCCGAATACGACGCCACGCGCGGCGTGACGCTCATTCACGTCTTCGTGGTGCAACGCTTCGCGCCGTTCATCCGCCAGAGCACGCGCTTCTGGCGCGGCGGCGGCCTCGATATCTCCCTGGGCGGCGGCGGCGTGAAAGCAGGCGGACTGTCGCTGGCGTCGCTGCTGATCGCGCCGATCTCGTTCTACACGCCCGAAATGCTGGCCGGTCCGGAGATGCCGCAAGGCACGCACTTCGAGTTGTACGAGGGCGAGCAAGCGGCGATCGCTGCGGCGGACGGACCGCATCTCGCGTACGTGACGTACTTCACCGGACCGGTGCGCGGCGTCGCGCCCGGCACGCCGGTATTCATGAAAGGCGTGCAGGTCGGCAGCGTGCGCGATGTCAGGCTTCGCTACCTCCCGCAGACCGCGTCGCTCGAAACGCCGATCACGCTGGAGATCGATCCGCGCAAGCTTGAGTTGCCGGTGAGCGGCGCGAGCTCGCGCGCCGAGGTTTACGCGACGATGAACGACGCCCTCGGAAAACTGGTGCAGAAGGGGATGCGCGCCACGCTCTCCACGAGCCTCGTGCTGCCCGGCGCGAGCGGCATCGCCCTCGAAACCGTGGCGCCGCGCAACTCGGCGCGTCTGGCAGTGGAGCACGATCCGCCGATCATCCCGGCGGCGAATCAAGGCAACGGACTGGAAGGCGCGCTCGGCGCGGTCAACGACATCGCCGCGCGCATCCGCAATCTACCGATCGAAGAGATTGCCGGACACCTGCGCAGCACGGCGGAACGAATGGATTCGCTCGTGCACGATCCGGTGCTCGACCAGAGTCTGCAGCGCATGAATCGCGCGCTCGCGGATGTGGAACGCGTGGCTGCCGTCGCGCGCGAAAACGCCGGACCGATCGTCGGCAGCGTGCGCAATGCGGCGAGCTCCGCGGAACATGCGGCGAAGACGATCGACGCGACGGCTACGCAGGCCAGCCAGAGCGTCGGACCGATTGTGGAGAGTCTGCGCAACGCGGCGACATCTGCGGAAACAGCGGCGGGACGCGCATCGCAACTCATGGGCACCTCCGCCCGCCAGAACTACGACCTCGGCGAGTTGATCAAGGAGATGACGCGCGCGGCTACGGCGGTGCGGTCGCTGGCGTCGTACCTCGAAGAAAATCCCGACTCGCTGCTGAAAGGGAGGAAATGATCATGCGCCGCGCGACTCTGCTGCTGCTCACGCTCGCTCTCGCCGGCTGCGGCTTTCTGTCGCGATCGAAGAGCACGTTCTATTCGCTCGAACGCATCGCACCTGCGACGCCGGTTGCTGCCAGAACTGGCACGCCAATCGGCATCGATGTGGTCGAACTGCCGCCAGGCTTCGACCGCCGCGACATCGTCGTGCGCAAACCCGACCTGCAACTCGAGATCCGCGAAAAGCAGCAGTGGTCGGCGTCGTTGGAGGAGATGGTGCTGCACACGCTGGCGTTCGATCTCGCCGCGCGACTGCCGGAAGGAATGGTGATCCTGCCGGGCCAGGTGCGCCCGATCACCCCGACGCGCGGCATCGACCTGGTCGTCGAAAACTTCGCCGCCGGCCCCGACAACACTGTGGTGCTCGACGCGCGCTGGATCCTGCGCGAAGGCACACGCGAAACCTCGCATCACGAACAGATCTCCGTGCCCGTGCCGTCGCTGGAAAGCAAGAACGTGGCGCACGGTTTCAGTGAGGCGCTCGCGACGCTCGCGGATCGCATCGCCGCGGCCATCTAGCACTGAATGTTGGAGCGGCGGGCGCCCTCGCCCGCCGGATCTCTCGCGCAAAAGACGGCGGGCGAGGCGCCCGCCGCTCCAACGAGCCGCGCGAGAGGCACGTTCAGTCTGATGACCCGTAGAAACGCGGACACGCGGCACGGACTCGGCGCTCGCACTGAATGTTGGAGCGGCGGGCGCCCTCGCCCGCCGGGGTTCTCGCGCAAAAGACGGCGGGCGAGGCGCCCGCCGCTCCAACGAGCCGCGCGAGAGGCACGTTCATCAGTCTGATGAACCGTAGAAACGCTGACACTCCGCACGGACGCGGCGCTCGCACTGAATGTTGGAGCGGCGGGCGCCCTCGCCCGCCGGGTCTCTCGCGCTCCAACGCGTTCCTCACTTCGTCTTGTAACTCACGTGCGGTTTGTCCGCGTCGTTCCAGCCGTCGCGGAAGCCGTCGGCGAAGTCGTGCCAGTCCATGAACAGCGAGACGATGACGGCGGCGGCGATGAAGACGAGGAGCATGCGGGAGCGAGTGGTGGTCATTTGTCGTTCTCCTTTTCCGGCTTCCAGCCGGTGGCTTGTTTGCGGAGGCGGTCGAGGCTTTTCCAGTGCTGCTCGATCTGTTTGCGTCCCGCGGCGGTGATGGTCACTGTCGTGCGCGGGATCTTTCCTTCGAACGTTTTTTCGATCGACACCAGCTCGCCTTCTTCGAGTTTGGAGAGGTGGCTGGAGAGGTTGCCTTTGCTGAGTCCCGTCAGCCGCTGCAGAAAGAGAAACTCGGCGCTGCGGCAGGCGGCGAGCGCGGTCATGATCGACATGCGCGCCGGCTCGTGCACGAGGCGATCGAGCCCGGCCAGCTGTTCGAACGGCGGCTGGCTAGTCATGCGCAGGCTCCCGCAGGAGACGCGTGAAGAGGATGTGATCGACGATGCCGGAGATCACCAGCGCGCTTCCGAAGACGAGGCCGTAGATCAGCCCCACGCGCTCGCGTGAGATGCCGGTCACGGGCAGCAGCGAGACGAGCATCAGCAGAATGGCGATGCCGAGGTATTGGGCGCGGACGGAGCGGGCAGGCCAGGCGATCACGGCGATCCAGAACGCGATCAAGAGGCCGCTCACGAATACCGGCGGCTCGGCAACGACGTCGGCGGTGATGGCCAGGGCGAGGATCACCAGAACGAGAATCATCTGCAGCCCGACGGACGCGCCGGGATACGGCAGCTCTTCGACCTTGCCGAAGCGGCGCGCGTAAAACGAGCCGATGATCGAGTAGCCGAACACCGCCGCGATGAGGAGGTAGTGCTTCAATTCGAGTCCGCCGAGCTCCCACGCGGGCTGCGGCAGCGCCTGCGCGAGCACGGCCAGTCCGATCGGCACGATGCGCAATCCCTGGCGGTCGGAGTAGTTGGCGGTGAGGTCGTGGACGAGCTCGAGGCGACGTGCATCAGTCATGAGTGAACCTTTCGCATACCGGTTTGCAATACAAACTAGTCCGCGAAGCGCAGCGTGTCAAGAGTTCCGCGCGCTAAAGCGAAAGCGGGAGGCGCAGCGTCGCTTCGCAGCCGGAGCGATCGGTGCGGTTGCGCAGCGCGAGCGTGCCGCCGTGCGCTTCCGCGATCTGGCGGCTGACGACCAGACCGATGCCGCTGCCGCCCGGTTTGGTGGTGAAGAAGGGGACGAAGAGGTTCGCCGTCGACGCGATGCCCTGACCTTCATCGAGGATCGAGACCTCCGCGCAATCTGCCGCGACGCGCCACGTCACGGTCACGCCGCCGCCCGTTTCGAGCGCCGCGTCGATGGCGTTCTTCAGCAAATTGATGACGACCTGCTCGATCTGCACTTCATCTGCTTCGATGCGCAGGGCCGGTCCGGCGACGATCGTCACCGCCACGCGGCGATCGAGGTGCACGGCGCGCTCGATGAGCGGCGCCAGCTCCACCGCGCGCAACGTCGGCTCAGGCATGCGCGCCAGCTCGGAGTACGCGGCCAGGAAGCGCGCCAGCGCGTCGGCGCGGCGGTTGACGACCTCCAGACCGCGCGTCAGATCGGCGCGCAGGCGGTCGTCGACGTTTGCTTCGGCGACGCGCTCGCCGAGGGAGCCGGCGATGGAGCGGATCGGAGCGAGGGAGTTGTTCAGCTCATGGCCGATCACGCGCACCACGCGCTGCCACGCGCGGATCTCTTCCTGTCGCAGCGCGCGGCTGATGTCGGCGATGACGAGCAAGCGATGCTGTTCGCCTTCGCGGCGGAACGTGGAGACGCGCACGTTCCACCGTCCGTTCACGCTGCCGAACGTGCGCTCGATCGTCGTCGGCGAATCGCCGGCGAGCAGCTCGCGCAATCCCAATTCTTCGGCGCTGCGGCCGAGCGCCGGCGCGCCGACCAATCGTTCGCCGGCGCGGTTCAGCAGTTCGAGCCGTTCGTGTGGATCGAACGCGAAGATCGCCGCGTCGATCTCCACGATCACGGCGCGCACAAGCGCCGCCGCTTCGACCACTGCGAGATGCCGCCGCCGCAGCGCGTCGCTCAGCGCGTTCAGCTCCGCCATCAACTCGCCGAACGCGGCGGAGCTGAATGATTCGCGCGCGCGGATCGAATAGTCTTCTTCGCGAATGGCGCTGATCACATTCGCGAGAGTGCGCAGCGGATAGATCACCACTTCGCGCAGCGCAACCGTCGCGATCAAAAGCGACAGCACGACGAGCAGCACGATCGTCCAGACCACGATGCGCGGAAACTCGCCGGACAGCGCGAGCAGCAGCGCGGCTCCCGCGAGCGGCAGGACCGCGAGCAGCGCCACGCCGAGGATGCGGCGCTGGTAATTCAGTGGCGGCATCAGAGGGAGTATCGCTGCATCCGGCGATACAGCGCACTCCGGCTGAGGCCGAGGAGCTCGGCGGCGCGGCTGACGTTGCCGTCGAAGCGGGCCAGCGCCTTGCGGATCAGCAGCGTCTCCACCTGCTCGATGCTCATCTCCTCGATGCTGCCTTCCGGCGGCGCGGGCAGCGCGAGATCGGCGCGCATGATCTGCGAGGTACTGCTCATGAGCACCGCGCGCTCCACCGCATGCTCCAGCTCGCGCACGTTGCCGCTCCAGGGATGCGCGAACATCGCCTGCAGCGCCGCCGCATGAAAGCCGGTCACGTCTTTGCGATAGCGCTTGGCGAAGCGCGCCAGGAATTGCGACGCCAGCGGCGGGATGTCTTCGCGGCGTTCGCGCAACGGCGGCAGCGTGATCTCCACGGTGTTCAGGCGGAACAGCAGATCCTGACGAAAGCGGCCCGCCTGCACATCCTGCTCGAGCGGCGCGTTCGTCGCTGAGATCAGGCGCACATCGGCGCGGCGCGTTTGCGACGAGCCGACGCGTTCGAACTCGCCGCTCTCGATCACGCGCAGCAACTTCGCTTGTTGCGGCGGCGCGATGTTCGCGATCTCGTCGAGGAAGAGCGTGCCGCCGTCGGCGAGCTCGAAGCGGCCCATCCGATCCTGCCGCGCATCGGTGAACGCGCCTTTGACGTGGCCGAACAACTCACTCTCGAAGAGGCTGTCGGAGAGCCCGCCGATGTTCACGGAGATGAACGCGCGCGCCGCGCGATGCGATGCCGCGTGTAGTGCGCGTGCGAGCACGCCTTTGCCGGTGCCGTTCTCGCCGCGCAGCAGCACGTTCGCGTCGGACGGCGCCACACGCTGCACGATTTCCAGCACGCGCTTCATGGCCGGAGATTCGGCGACGAGCGGCGTCGCGCCATCGCCGCGCAGAATCGAGTTCTCGCTTTCCAATCGTTGCGAGCGCCGCAGCGCGCGACCGAGCTCGATTTGATTGCGGACGATCGCGCGCAGCCGGGCGTTGTCCCACGGCTTCTGCACGAAATCGCGAGCACCTTTCTGCATCGCTTCCACCGCGAGTTGGATCGACGCCCACGCCGTCATCACCACGATCGGCAGCGTCGGATCGTATGCATGCAGTTGCTCCAGCAGATCGAGACCTTCGCGGCCGGAGCTCGTGTCGCGCGTGTAATTCATGTCGATCAGCATCACATCGAACGTGCGCGCGCCAGCTTGCCGGATCACCTCCGCGGGCGAGCCGGCGTGCACGATCTCCGTCTCGTCATTGGCCAGCAGCAGCGCGAGCGCCTCGATGACGTCCGGCTGATCGTCGGCAATGAGAATGGTGGTTTTCATTCGGGACGCAGCGCAATCATCGGATCGACGCGTGTGGCGCGCCGCGCCGGAACGTAACTGGCGAGCAACGCCACGGCGGTCAGCGTCGCCGCCACCGTGATGAACACCGTCGCGTCGGTGGCACTGATGCCGAAGAGCAGCGCTGCCATGATGCGCGTTGCGGGAAAGGCGATCGCCAATCCTGCGACCACGCCGATCACGGCCACTTTCGCGCCGTCGCTCACGACGAGGCGCAGCACGTCGCGCGGCTCGGCGCCGAGGGCCATGCGGATGCCCATTTCGTGCGTGCGTTGGGAGACGGAGTAGGAGAGGACGCCGTAGATGCCGATCGAGGCGAGCAGGAGGCCGAGTGCGGCGAAGAGCGTCAGCATCGTGGCGTTGAAGCGCGGCCGCGCCATCGTACCGGAGATCATCTCGTCGAGCGTGGCCACGTTCTTCACCGGCATGAGCGGATCGATCTCGTGCAGCGCGCGCGTCAGCGGCACTGCCAGCGCGTGCGGATCGTTTTTTGTCGCGGTGATGACGGTGAACTGCGTGTTGTCGTTGTATGCGTAGCTGAGGTAAATCGCCGCCGCCGCGTCGTGATCGAGACCGGCCGCGCGCACGTTGCTCACCACGCCCACGATGCGCGCCGTAACGTCGTTGTCCATCAGCAGGCGGCGGCCGAGGGGATTGCGCGTGGCGAAGTAACGCTGCACGAAGGCCTGGTTCACCACGATGTCCGTGTGATGCGGGTCGCGCTGCGGCTGCGCGAACATCTGTCCCGCGACGAGCGTCATCCCCATGGCGCGAAAGTAATCGCCGCCGATGGGCCGGTAATTCGCCGCCGGTTCCTGTCCCTCCGGCGGCTTCGGATCGCCTTCGATCAAAAAGTCATCGACGGACACGCCGTTCGAGAACGGCATCATCGCGCTGACGATCGCGCCCGCGCTCGTGACGCCGGGCAGATGACGCGCCGTTTCAACGATGCGGTCGATCATCTGCACGCGCCGCTCGCCGGTCGCGTTCGCGCCGGTGAAGACGACGCGCGCGGTGACCGCTCCTTCCGCGCGCACGCCGGGATCGACATTCTCCAGCGCCGCGAAACTCTTGATCAGCAGGCCCGCGCCGATCAGCAGCACCGTCGCCAGCGCCACTTCGATCACCACGAGCGCGTTGCGAAATGCTTTGCCGCGGCGATCGTGCGTCGAGCCGCGTGTGGCGGATTTCAGCGTCGTATTGAGATCGGTGCGCGACGCTTCGAGCGCGGGCGCCAGTCCGAAGAAGATGCCCGTGACGAGCGTGAGCAGCAGCGCGACGAGCAGCGCGCGGCCGTCCAGCGCGATCTCCGTCATGCGCGGCAGCATCGCCGATTCCGGAGTGAAGCGGACGAAGAGCATCGTGGCCCAGCCGGCGATCACCGCGCCGACGATGCCGGCCACGATCGCGAGCACGAGACTCTCCGTCAACAACTGCCGCACGAGTTGACCGCGCGAGGCGCCGAGAGCGGCGCGCACAGCCATTTCTTTCGCGCGCGCCGTGGCGCGGCTGAGGAGGAGGTTGGCAATGTTCACGCAGCCGATGGCGAGCAGCAGCGCCACCGCGATCATTACGATCAGCAGCGAACGGCGCACGCCGCCGACCACCTGTTCGTGCACCGGCACGAGCAGCACATCCCATCCTTTGTTCTTCGGCGACATCGTTTGCGTGCGTTTGGCGACGACGTTCATGCGCGCCTGCGCCTGCTCGATGGTCACGCCCGGCGCGAGCCGCGCGATCGGCGTGAGGTAGCGGCCGCCCTGCTCCGGCATCGGATACGGCAGCCAGATTTCGGCGTGGCTCTGCGGCACCATGAAGTCGCGCGGCATCACGCCGACGATCGTGCACGCGCTGCCGTCGATCTGCACGACGCGGCCGATCACGCGTCGATCGCCGCCGAATTTGCGCTGCCACAGCGGCCAGCTGATCACCGCGTGCGCGTCGCCGGTGAGGTCGCGCGCTTCGAGCGTGCGGCCGAGGTAGGGGCGCGCGCCGAGGGTGCGGAAGAGATCGAAGCCGGCCAGGCCGGCCAGCACGAGCTCCGGATCGCCCTGGCCGGTCATGCTCAGCTCCCAATCGAAGTTCGTGCCGAGCGACGAGAACGTGTGCGGCACTTCTTTGATCCAGACGTTGAGGTTGCGCGGCGAAGCGACGTTGCGCTCCGCGCGCGGCTGGCTTTCCCACACCATCACCAGCTTCGACGGATCGGGGAGCGGGAGCGGGCGGAGGAGCACCGCGTTGACGACGCTGAAGATGGCGGTGGTGGCGCCGATGCCGAGAGCGAGGGTGAGGATGGAGACGAGCGCGAAGCCGGGATTGAGGCGCAGCGACCGGATCGCGAAGCGAATGTCTTTCCAGAGTCGGTCCATGATCTCGCGGCCTAGCGCAACGCGGCTGCCACTGCGCGCGTGCGGCGTAGCATCTTCACCCGAAACGACTTAGGTCGCACGCGGTCGTGATCGCGGACGCTGCGGCTGTTCGCGCGTGGGATTGGCCGTCCCACAAACGAACACATACTCTCTCCATAATCGCGGCCGATCCTGCTTCTCATGAAGGAGGACCATTCAATGAACAGCTATTTTCGATTCGGAGCCTTGATCGCCGCGCTGCTGCTGGCGGGATTCGTCGGCGCGCTGGCGTACAACGCGGGCGTCGCGCATGGACTCGCGCAGAACGGCAAGATCGTGGCGGGACCGGGCTACGCGTACGGCTGGTACGGACCGGCCATTCTGCCGTTCTTTTTCGCGCCGTTCCTGATGGTGATGTTCATCGCCATGCTGGTGCGCGCGCTGTTCTGGCGCGGCGGCCATCACTATCGCTATCACCATCAGTTCCACGGCTGTTGCGGCGCGCCGCATGGTCATGAGGAAGGAGCGGCGCCGCGAGCGTGAAGACGATTCTCGT
>DASSMK010000202.1:0-3155 GCA_035688915.1 Thermoanaerobaculia bacterium | reverse complement strand
GACGCAGGCGACTGGCTCACTCCGGAAGGCGATGCGTACGACGTGTATGTCCGCCTAGCACCGCAATCGCGGCGCACCGTGGCCGACATGCAGTCGTTGCCGGTCGCTTCACCGATGCCGTCGACGCCTTCCGCCGCATTCACCACCACACCGGTCACGCCAACCGCGCCGCCCGCGATGATCCCCCTCGGCCAGATCGCGCGCATCAAGCAAGGCGTCGGACCCGGCGAGATCCAACGCCTCGATCGCGACCGCGTCGTCACCGTCGGCGCGAACGCGGAAGGGCGCGCGCTTTCGGCCGTCACCGGCGACATCCAAAAGCGCCTCAAGACCATCACCCTCCCCGCCGGCTACACCCTCGGCACCGGCGGCGAGAGTGAAGATCAGGCGGAAGTCTTCGGCGACATGCTCGCCGCGATGGGCATGGCCGTGCTGCTGATGTACTTCGTGCTCGTGCTGCAGTTCGAGAGCTTCCTCGATCCGTTCGCCATCATGCTGTCGCTGCCGCTCTCGCTGATCGGCGTCATGGGCGCGCTGGCCATCACGCGCGACACGCTGAACATCATGAGCATGATCGGCGTGCTGCTCCTCATGGGCATCGTGGCCAAGAACGCCATCCTGCTGATCGATTTCGCGAAGTGGCGCCGCGAATCCGGCACGCCGCTGCGCGAAGCGCTCGTCGAAGCAGGACGCATCCGTCTGCGCCCGATCCTGATGACGTCGTTCGCGCTCATCGCCGGCATGCTGCCCGTGGCGATGGGAATCGGCGAAGGCGCCGAGTTCCGCGCGCCGATGGGACGCGCCGTGATCGGCGGCGTGGTCACGTCCACGCTGCTCACGCTGCTCGTCATTCCGACGATCTACGAGCTGATGGATCGCTTCCGCGCGAAGGTGTTCGGCCTCGTGCGCCGCGCGCGTGGGGCAGACGCCGAAGCGCCTGCCCCACATTGAAGCGCGACTAGCTGCAGTTCGTGAAGACCACGGCCGGGTTGATCGTGACGTTCGTGGCGTTCGTGCGCGAGACGCACGGTTGCGCGCCGGTGCCGTTCACGGTGCCGTTGGTGATGCTGATCGGGCCGTTCGGGCCTCCCGTCGTGTTCGTGAACGAGAGGTTGCCGGTCTTGATGGTGAGATTGGAGAGATTCACGCCGGCGGCGCCGATGCCGATGTCGTTGAACTGAATGGCGGTGTTGTCCCAGGCGAAGCCGGTGGTGCTGGTCGTCTTGAACTTGTTCGCCGCGTTCGACATCGTCAACGTGCCTGCGCCCGTCGACTCCGCGCTGATCGCCAGCAGCTGCGTCGCGGACGCCGTCAGATCGACCTTGCCGTTGAACGCGATGCTCATTCCGGTGCGGCCGCGGATGGACATGGCCGGATAGTCGAGCGCGGTGGTGGTGATGGTGATCGGGCAGTCGAACGTGTACGAGCCAAGAGGCTGGACCGTCGACCAGCCGAGCGTGTTCGAGTACTGCTCCGGCCGGAAGATGCTGTCCCACTGGCCGGTCATCGCGATCGACGACGTGGCGTCGACGGTGAGCGTGAGGTTTTGCGTCAGGCTGTTGCTCGCGCTCTGGATGAACGCCGTGTGCGTGCCGGCGGTGCCGGTGAACGTGAACTGCGTGTTCGTCACGGTCAGCGTGCCGTTGCTCATCGCGAAGCCGTTCGTCGCCGCAATGGTCGAGTTGCTGACTGTGAGCGTCGCGTTGTCCTGCGCCACGATGAACGTCTGGCCGCTCGTCTGCGTGATGCGATCGAAGACGTAGTTGCCGCCGGCGATGCCCGGCGTGCCGATGCAGCAGAAGCCCGGTTGCGTCGCGAGCAGGATCCAGCCGCCGACCGTCGCGTTCTGCTTGCTGATGCTGATGTTCTTCACCGTGCCGCCGGAGAGGCCGACGAAGAGAGCGCCGAGGTTGGCGTCCTGCGAGACCTGACCGGGGAACGGATCCTTCACCGTGATGCTCGGCTTGGTGCCGGTGGTGAGATCGGGCAGCGCCGGCAGCGCACCGACAGCAGGCGCGGTGATGCCGAGGGAGGACCAGGTCAGACCCGCCAGACCCTGGCCGAAGACCTGATCGCCGGCGCGCAGGTACTGCGATGTCGCCGAGCCGGTCGTGCCGGTGGTGTAGGTGCCGGAGCGGATGATGAACGTGGCGGGCGGCGCACCCGAAGCGAGTGTGAAGCCGGTCATCAGACCCTTGCGCGGATTGTCGAGCGTGCCGAGGCCGCCGGTGACGTCGGTGGTGTCGTCGTCGGTGATGAAGACCAGCGGCGTGAAGAAGTTCACGTTCACCGTGCGCTCCACGCTGCAGTTCGCGGCGCTGTCGCAGACGCGGTACTTGAACGATTGCGGATCGATCGCGCCCGCGGTGTACGTCAGATCGCCGGAGCGGAACGTGAACGCGCCGTTCGCATCGTTGACCGTGACGAGCGAGTTGGTCGGCTTCTGCGTGATGATCACCGACAGCGGCAGCTGATTCTCCGGATCGGTGGCGCCGGTCAGCAGCTGATACGCGGAGCCGTCCGCGGCGGTGATGGAGAGCGCGATGTTCGCGTACGCGGTGATCGTGATCGGCGTGGCCGGCACCGTCGGCGCGCCGCCGTCCGAAACGGTGATGGTGAAGTTCGTTGCGGCTGACGTATCGACGCCGCCGTTCGTGGTGCCGCCGGCGTCCTTGACCGTGACGGAGAACGTCGCGCTGCCGGTCTGGTTCTCGCCGATGGTGTACGTCAGCGTGCCGGTGGAGGAGATCGCCGGCGCGACGCTGAGCAGACTCGCGTTCGTCGTCGACACCTGCGTGACGGTGTAGGCGAACGGCGTCTGGCCCGTTTCGAACGGACCGGCGGTGGTGGTGGCGAATGAAGCGGTGGAGACACTGCCGCGATTCACGCCGGCCGTGACGTTGGGGCTGGGGATGGAGAGAACCGGCGCATCGTTCACCGCCGTGGTGGTGATGGTGAACGTCTGCGGATCGGAATCGTTGTCGCCGCCGCCGGCGGTGCCGCCGTTGTCGACTGCTTTGACCGTGACCGTGGCGGTGCCGAAGCGATCGGCGGCCTGCGTGAACGTCAGCGTGCCGCTGCTGTCGATGGCCGGGACGACCGAGAAGAGCGCGTTGTTGTTCGTCGTGACGACGAATGAAACGGTCTGCGCGGCG
>DASSMK010000201.1:0-3479 GCA_035688915.1 Thermoanaerobaculia bacterium | reverse complement strand
AAAGCGATCTTCGGCGTGCTCGACGAGATGGTGACGTCGTGGATGCTTTCCGAAAAAGACCACGACCTCGGCGGGCAGTCCGATCAGGTTGCGGACCTGATTCTCACAGGACTGCTATAACTCCGCTGCCTCGCTTGGCGTACTCTTCGGCGGCCTCATGATCGAAGAGCAACCGCAGAAAGAACGGCTCTCCGCAAAAGACTGGCGCTTCGTCGCCGCATGCATCGTGATGGCGGCGCTCTGCCTCGTCATCACCGCGCGCTGGTTCGACTCCGCCTTTCCCGAGACGTCGATCGATTTCAAATTCGATCGCAATTCGTCGCGCGTCATCGCGGAACAGCTGCTGCGCGAACAACACATCGACTTCGCGCCGATGAAGCACGCCGCGCTCTTCGACTCCGATTCCGATGCGCGCATCTTCCTCGAACGCTCCCTCGGCCTCGAGCGCGCGAACAAGCTGTATGGGACGGATGTGCAGGTCTGGACGTGGCACCACCGCTGGTTCCGGCCGCTCGTCGAAGAAGAGCTGAGCGTCGACGTCGCACCGGCCGGCGCGATCATCGGCTACGCGCACAAGATTCCGGAAGAGCGCGCGCTGCCGGCCATCGATGCGAATGCGGCGCGCGCGATGTCCGATGCCTTTCTGCAGCGCGTCGGCGCGAAGGATCTGCAGCTCGTCGAACAGAGCGAGCGGCGCCTGCCGAAGCGCGTGCAGCGCATCTTCACGTACGAATCGACGCGCGTGCGTCCAGCGGGCGCGCCGCTGCGGCACACGATCACCATCGACGGCAATGTCGTCAGCCGTTACTCGCAAGGGTTGAAAGTGCCGGACGCGTGGCTGCGCTCGTATCGCGAGCTGCGGTCGAAGAACAACGCGGCGGGCGCGGTCGACACGATTTTCCTGATCGCCACGATGATCGGCGCGATCGCCATCTTCATCGCGCGCATCCGCCGCGGCGACGTGCGCTTCCGCTTCGTCATCGGCATCGGCATCGCCGCCGTCGTGCTGGTCGGTGCGAACGCGCTGAACTCGATGCCGTCGCAGCTCGCGTTCTACGACACCACCACGTCGTATCCCGCGTTCCTCGCGCAGCTCGTCTTCGGCGCCGCCATGCAGAGCCTCGGCACAGCGATGCTGCTGATCGTCATTTGCGGCGCGGGCGAAGTGCTCTACCGCGAGCACCTGCCGCAACATCTCGCCATCCCGCGACTCTGGACGCGCCGCGCACTCGCCTCGAAGCGCGTCTTCCGCTCGCTCATCCTCGGCTACGCGCTCGTGCCGCTGTTCATCGCGTATCAGGTCGTCTTCTACCTCGTCGCGTCGAAATACGGCGCGTGGGCGCCGGCGGAGGTGCCGTACGACGATCTGCTGAACAGCGTCATTCCGTGGGCGGCGGTGCTGTTCGCGGGATTCTTCCCGGCGCTGTCGGAAGAGTTTTTGTCGCGCGCGTTTTCGATTCCGTTCTTTCAACGATTCGTGCGCTCGCGCTTCGCGGCGATCGTGCTGGCCGGATTCGTCTGGGGCTTCGGTCACGCCACGTATCCGAATCAACCGTTCTACATCCGCGGCGTGGAAGTGGGCATCGCGGGCGTCGTGATCGGACTGCTGCTGCATCGATTCGGCTTGCTGCCGCTGCTGATCTGGCACTACACCGTCGACGCGGTTTACACGGCCACGCTGCTGTTCCGCTCGGGCAACACGTACTACATCGTCTCCGCCGCGGCGGCCAGTTTGATTTTCGCGATTCCGCTGCTCGCGTCGATCGCGCTGTACCTGCGCAACAAAGGCTTCGTGCCGGACGACGATTTGTCGAACGCGGCGCTGCCGGTGTCGGACCCGCCGCCGCATCCGGAGGTTGAAGAAGCGGCGGCGCCGTTTCCGCCAGCCATTCGCGTCACACCGGTGCGCGTGATCGCATGCGTCGTCGCGGTGGCGATTGCGGCGCTGCTCATCGCCTTCCGGCCGCCGCTGCCGAGCGACGCCATCGACTATCCGATGACGAAAGAGCAGGCCAAGGAGATCGCCAAGCGGTACGTGAAGAATCCCGAGCGCTTTCGCTACATCGTGGCCACGAGCGTGGAAGGCTTCCGCTCATGGAACCCCGGTTCGTCGCGCGAAGAAGGCGGCGCTCCTGGCGACTTTGACGACATCGCCGCGACGTATCTCGTCCGGCATGGCGTGAAGATGAAGGAGCTGCTGTATGTGTGGCGCGACCGGATCACGGCCGCGACATACACCGTGCGCTTCTTCTCGCCGATGCAGAAGGAAGAGATTTTTGTCGAAGTCGATCCGCGCTCGTCGCGCGTGGTCGGCTTCCACAAGTATCAGGACGAGCGGAACGCCGGCGCGAAGCTGGATGAAGCGGCGGCGCTCGCCATCGCGCGCAACGCCATCAACGAACCGGCGCTGGAAGTGAAGGAATCGCTCAGCTTCCAGCAGCCGAACCGCCGCGACTGGCTCTTTCATTTTCAGGAGCCGAAACCGATCGCCGGCGAAGCGTATCGCCGCGTGACGGTGCGCGTGGCCGGCAACGAAGTGACGCAGCGGCACACCACCATTCACGTGCCGGAAAGCGTCTACCGCGCAGCGACCGAACAGACGCTGCTCAACGTGATTCTGTTCGTGCTGAAGCTGCTCGGCAGCGTGACGCTGCTCGCGCTGGTGATCGCCGGATTGGTCACCGCCACGCGCGCGCATGGATTGCCGTGGCGGCGCGCGCTGCGCTGGACGGCCATCTTCGCCATCGTTCCGATCGCCGCCTGGTTCTCACATTACGAGACAACGCTCTTCACCTACCCCACCACCATGGCGTGGGAGACGTTCCGCATCAGCCTCCTCACCGATTTCGTGCGCGATGCCGGATTGCAACTCGGCGCGATGCTGCTCGCGCTGGCGGGATTGGAAGCCGCGCTGCCGTACGCGCTGTCGCTCGCGCGCAAAGAAGGCCGCGCGCGCTTCGGTCGCGCCGCCGCCATCGCCGCCATCACCGCGGTGGCGTTGTTCGCCATCGTGCGCGTCGGCCACAGTTACGTGGCGCTGGCCTTCCCGCAATTCGCGAGCGTGGCCGCACTGTCCGTGCCTGACGAAGTGGTCGCGCCGTTACCCGGTTTGCTCGACGGCGCGCAGGCGCTGTTCGGCGCGGTGATCTTCGCCGCGATCGTCGCGCTCTACGCCAGCTCGATGCGCCGCTACCTCGGCGTCGTGACGCTGATCGCCATTTTCTGCGTGACGCTCGACGGCAGCGCCACGATGCGCGAAGCGCCGCTGATGCTCGCCTCGTCCGCCGTGCTCACCGCACTGGCGTGGGTCGTCGCGCGCTACGTTCTCGGCGCGAATCCGCTGGCCTGGCCGGCGGCAGCGTTCCTCGTCGCCGCGCTGCAAGGAATCACCGCGCTGCTGACCAATCATCGCGCCGATCTCATCGCGAATGGCGTGGGCCTGCTCGTCTTCGCCATCGCCATGCTGCTGTGGCTCGCGA
>DASSMK010000200.1:0-2451 GCA_035688915.1 Thermoanaerobaculia bacterium | reverse complement strand
CGGGCGCCTCGCCCGCCGGGTCCTCTCTCGACTCCGGCGGGCGAGGGCGCCCGCCGCTCCACTTCAAATGGGCCGACGCGATCGTGCTGCCTCTCGTCTTCACGCTGAGCATCCTGATCTTCCTCGCGCCCGCCAGCGGACCGGCGCGACTCGTCGAGCCATTTCGCATCGTCAACAACTACGGCCTGTTCGCGGTGATGACGCGCGAGCGCTACGAGATCGAATTTCAAGGCACGCGCGATGGCAAGACGTGGATCGCGTATCCGTTCCGCTACAAGCCGCAGCGCCCGCAAGACAGGCCGCGCATCTTCGCGCCCTACCAGCCCCGTTTCGATTGGAACCTCTGGTTCGCCTCCCTCGGCGGCTTCGAAGACAACACCTGGATCCTGAACGTCGAAACGCGCCTGATGCAGAACGAGCCGGCGGTGCTGCAGCTGTTCAAAGGAAATCCGTTCGGCGAGCAACCGCCGCTCGCGGTGCGCGCGGTGCTCTGGCAATACTGGTTCACGACGCGCGACGAACACGCGCGCAGCGGCAACTGGTGGAAGCGCCAACTTCTCGGCCGCTACGCGCCGAGCGCCTGGCGCGGCGCGAACGGCATAGAGTTCCGCTGATGAATCACCTCGCGCATCTTTTTCTCGCCGCGCCCGGCGCCGAATCGCTGCTCGGCAATCTGGCCGGCGATTTCGTGAAGGGCGCGCTCGGCGATCGGTTCACGCCCGGCATCCGCGCCGGTATCACGCAGCATCGGAAGATCGACGCGTTCACGGATTCGCATCCGAGCGTGGCCGCGGTCCGGCGCGTGCTGCTCGAGGATCACGGTCACTACGCGCGCGTGATCGCGGACGTTTTCTTCGATCACTTTCTCGCTTCGCGCTTCGACGAGCTGGCCGGCGAGCCGCTGGATGCGTTTCTGGCGCGAACGTTCGCCACGCTCGATCCGCTCGTCGATGCGATGCCGGGCACGCTGCGTCACGTCTATCCGCACATGCGCGACGAACAGTGGCTGCCGTCGTATCGCCGGCTCGACGGCATCGCCATGGCCTTGCGCGGAATCGGGCGCCGCTTCTCGCGCCAGCCGCGGCTCGATACCGCCGTGCACCACCTCACCGACTCTCGCGCGGAGCTCGAAAAACAGTTCGACGACTTCTTTCCGGAGCTGCTTGCGTTCTCCCGCTCTCGCGCTATAACGACGTAGAAGGAGGATGCGCTGATGCATCGCTTCGTGGCTGGATTCGCTCTGTTGCTGCTGTTCGCCGCGCCGCTCGCCGCGGCTCCGACGATCCTGAACCTGCGTCCTCCGTACGCCTGGACGTTCGGCGGCAATCACATCCAGATCCTCGGCAGCGATTTCACGCCGGCCACCGCCTGCCCTGCTCTCGGCTGCGGCATCACCGTGACGATCGGTAATCGCGTGGCCACGATCACCGCGGCGACGCCGACGTCGATCACGGTGATCGCGCCGCCGGGCAGCGCAGGTCCTGCTGACCTGAAAGTGCGCGTGGAAGGCGTCGGCGAAACGATCGTCAGCAACGCCATCAACTACACGAATCTTTTGACGATGAACGGCGAGGACTACGACCGCCGGCTTCTGCCGGTGCTCGCGCGCGAAGCGCCGGGCGCATTCGCAGCGGTGTGGGACGACGAGCTGGTCGTGCGCAACGCGACGAGCTACGAGTTCTACGTTCCCGCGGTCTACTGCCCGCCCGGCATTTCTCCGTGCCCTTCGTTCTTCGCGCAGCCGCACACCACCTCCACGGTGCGCGTGGTGCAGGTCGACCAGCCCGGCCCTGCCGCGTTCATTCACGTGCCGAAGCCGCTCTCCGATTCCGTCTTCATGAACTACCGCATTCGCGATCTGTCGCGGCAGTCGCAGACGTGGGGCACGGAGCTGCCGGTGGTGAGCGTCGAGCGCGATTATCGGAAGAGCGTGCGCATCCTCGACATCCCCGGCAGCAGCCCGTTCCGCGCGAAGCTGCGCATCTACGGACCGAACGTCTATCCGGTGCGCGTGCATGTGAAAGTGTTCGAGGAGAACGGGCCGCCGCTGATCGATGAAACGATCGATCTGCGCGGGCTGATCGCGGCGGTGGTGGTGGAGATCCCGAGCGGTCCGTCGTACGCGGAGCTCGATCTGCCCACCGATCGCGCCAGCGGCAAACGATTGCGTGCGGAGGTGAGCGCGGACATTCCGATCTGGGCTTTCGTGGCGGTGACGAACAACGAGACGCAGCACGTGACGGCGCTGACGCCGCAGGGAGGCCGCTCGTGAAAACGTTCGCTCTCGCGCTCTCGCTTTTCGCGCTGCCGTTACTCGCCGCGCAACCGGCGATCGATTTCGTTGATCCGCGCAATCCATGGTCGTTCGGTCCGACCACGCTGCACATCGCGGGACACAATTTCGTTCCGCCGGTCGACTGCACGACGCCGTTGGAGCGGCAGGCGCCCTCG
>DASSMK010000199.1:0-13708 GCA_035688915.1 Thermoanaerobaculia bacterium | reverse complement strand
TTTGGCACCAATAACGTGCACGATTAACAATTCTCAATTCTACATTCTCAATTCTCAATTTGCGGCGCAGCCGCCGCATTCTATACGATGCCCCGCCGCGGAGAATCGACATGACCAAGAAACGAATAGCCATCGTCTTCGGGATGGAAGACACCTTTCCCTGGGCGCTCATCGAAGCCATCAATTCGCGCGGCGGCGACGCCGTGGAAGCGATGCCGGCGGAGATCTCGTCGCTCAAAGATGACGGCGTCTTTCCGTACGACCTCATCCTCGACCGCATCAGCCACGAAGTGCCGTTCTATCGCACGTACCTCAAGTGCGCGATGGCGTCGGGCGTGCGCGTCGTGAACAATCCGGTGTGGTGGTCGGCGGACGACAAGTTCTTCGACAACCTCGTCGCCAAGGCGGCCAACGTCGCCGTGCCGCGCACGGTGCTCCTGCCGCACAAGCAATTTCCGCCGAACACCGAGGCGAAGTCGTTCCGGAACATGAAGTGGGTGAATTGGGATGAGGTGTTCAGCTACCTCGGCTGGCCCATCTTCATGAAGCCCGCATACGGCGGCGGCTGGAAGGACGTCTACAAGGTGCACGATCCCGACGAATTCTTCGCCGCGTACGACCAGACGCGCGACCTCACCATGATGGCGCAGGAAGCGATCGAGTTCGAGTCGTACTACCGCTGCTACGTTCTCGGCCGCAAGCGCGTGCGGATCATGTACTACGACCCCAAGCAGCCGCATCACCTCCGCTACGACGCGCACTACCACACGCCGGCGGACCTCGAGCAGCGCATCCATCGCGACGCGCTCGCGCTCTGCGAAGGTTTGGGCTACGACATGAACACCGTCGAGTTCGCGGTGCGCGACGGCATCCCGTACGCCATCGACTTCATGAACTGCGCGCCCGATGCGGATCTCGCTTCCGTCGGCCGCGAGAACTTCGACTGGATGGTCACGAACATGGCCGAAGTGCTGATCGAGATGGTCACGGGCGAGAAGCAGTTCGAGCTCACCGGCACCTGGCCCACCGTGCTCAACGTGAAGAAGGACGCGCAAACGCCGATTGCGTAGCGGCCAGCGGTCAGCGGCTAGCGGTCAGAAGCGTGCGGCGGCTCTTGCCGCTGACAACTGGCCGCTGGCCGCTCACCCACGATATTCTTCCCGCCATGCCGCCAGAACCGTCGTTTACGCTCGGGATCGAGGAAGAGTTTCAAGTCGTCGATCCCGAGACGCGCCAGCTGAAGTCTCACATTCACGAACTGTTCGCGGAAGGCGAGCGGCGGCTGAAAGACGAGATCAAGCGCGAGATGCACGATCCCGTCATCGAGGTCGGCACTCCCATCTGCCGCAACATCGCCGAAGCGCGCCGCGAGATCACGCGCCTTCGGCGCGAGATCATCAACCTCGTGCGCGAAGGCGGGCTGCGCATCGCCGCCGCCGGCACGCATCCCATCTCGCACTGGAAAGACGTGGAGATCACGTCCGCCGCGCGCTACGACCAGATCGTGTACGAGCTGCAGATGCTCGCGCGCGCCAATCTGATCTTCGGCCTGCACGTGCACGTCGCAGTCGAGGACAACGAAACGCGGCTGCAGATCATGAACGCCGCGCGCTACTTCCTGCCGCACGTCTTCGCGCTGTCGGTGAACTCGCCGTACTGGTGCGGGCAGAACACCGGCTGGAAGAGCTATCGCGCCAAAGTGTTCGAGCGCTTCCCTCGCACCGGCATGCCCGATTACTTCCGCGCCTGGACCGATTACGAAGAGTACGCGCAGACGCTCATCGCCACGCACTGCATTGACAACCCGAAGAAGATCTGGTGGGACGTCCGTCCGCATCCCTTCTTCCCGACGCTCGAGTACCGCATCTGCGACGTGCCGATGCGCATCGACGAGACCATCTGCTTCGCCGCGCTCTTCCAGGCGATCACGGTCAAGCTCTATCGCCTCTATCGCCAGAACATGGGCTGGCGGCTCTACCGCAAATCGCTACTGACCGAGAACAAGCAGCGCGCGGCGCGCTTCGGCATCGGCGGCAAGCTGATCGACTTCGGCAAGCGCGAGGAAGTGCCGTTCGGCATGCTGCTCGACGAGCTGCTCGAATTCGTCGATGACGTCGTCGACGAGCTCGGCTCGCGCAACGAGGTCTACTACGCGCGCGAGATTCTGAAGAACGGCACGGGCGCCGACCGCCAGCTGGCGCAGTTCGAGAAACGGGGAGATCTGCGCGACGTCGTCGACTTCATCATCGGCGAAACGGAGCTGGGGATTTCTTGATCAGGAAGCACGCCATTCACGACAGCTGCGATTTCTTCGAGTACAGACGGCTCGAAGACTCCGTGCCGGACGCCGATCCGAAGCGCATCGACGTCGCGCTGCTGGACATGAATCACTCCTGGCCGAACGTCGGCCACGATTCGCTCGTGCACGCGCTGCTGAAACTGGCCGAAGAGCAACGCGACGATCTCGTGCGCGCCGGCGCGAAAGTGCGCGTGCTGTCGTTCGACATCCGCCGCCGGCTGCTCGTGCCGGAGCCGGGCCGCTTCCGCATGCATGTCGGCACCGGCGGGCCGGGACATCTCGATCCGCGCGAGAACGATGGCGTCAAGCAGTTCAGCCAGGGCGTCGACGAAAGCGATGCGTGGGAAGCGCCGCTCTTTCATCTGTTCGACGAGATCCTCGCCGACGCGAACTCCTCGATGTTCGCCGTCTGCCATTCCTTCGGACTGGTCTGCCGCTGGTCCGGTGTCGCGCATCCCGAGCTGCGTCCCGAGAAGAGCAGCGGTATGCCGCTGAATCGTCTTTCGCGCGAAGCGCTGCACCATCCATGGTTCGAGCAGTTCGCGCGCGAGCTTCCCGATCACCAGCACTTCCGCGTCGTCGACAACCGTCTCTTCGATCTCATCCTCGACAGCGCAGGAAAATCGCTGCCGATCGCATTCGAGGAAGGCGGCAGCACCGCACTGACGATGATCGAGCTCGCGCGCGACGACGACGGCGCGATGCCGCGCTTTCTCGGCGTGAACCATCATCCCGAGATCATCGACCGCGATCACATCATGCAAGTGCTCGACGAAAAGCGCGCGCACGGCGAAGTCGATCAGCAGTGGTACGACGAGCGCGCTGTGACGATGCGCGATCTCTTCCAAGGCGAGCTGGAACGCCAGAGCCGCCTGACGTCGTACTACACGCTCCTCGCGCCCATGCGCCACCAGCTGGCGAAGGCTTTGCGCGGGTTGTAAGCGCGGGGGGACGACGGGAGGCCTCCGGCGGCTGGGGCCAGCGGCCCCAGACCCCATTGGTTGGCCTAGCCTCCGCCGCCATCACTGCCAACTCGCACGACAGTCGCCGCGGAGGCTGGGCCAACCAACGGGTCCGGGCCCGTGGCCCGGCCGCCGGAGGCCCCTCGTCATTCCCTCCGCGCTTAGAATGCCACGCGATGAACATTGTCGCCATTGGCGGCGGCACCGGCCTCTCCACGCTGCTGCGCGGGCTCAAACAATATGTCGGCGCCGACGGCCCCTGGTCCATCGGTGATCTGTCCGCGATCGTCACCGTCACCGATGAAGGCGGCAGCTCGGGCGTTTTGCGCAAAGAGTTCGGCATGTTGCCGCCGGGCGACATCCGCAACTGCATCGTGGCGCTGGCGGAGGAAGAAGACCTGCTCTCCAAGCTTTTCGCTTATCGCTTCGAGCTGGACTCCGCGCTCAAAGGCCACTCCCTCGGCAATCTGCTGCTCAAGGCGCTGACCGACATCACCGGCAGCTTCGACAACGCCATCCTCACCGCGTGCGAAGTTCTGGCGATTCGCGGCGCGATCTATCCCTCCACGCTTTCGGACGTGCGCGTGCGCGCCACGCTCGAAGATGGGACGGTGCTGGTGGGCGAGGTGGCGATCAGCGGCTCGGTCATCGGCGAAGAGCCGACCACCCTCGCGCGCCACGGACGCATCGTCCACCTCGGCATCGATCCGCCGGACGCCAAGCCGCCCGAGCACGCGCTCGAAGCGATCGCCGCCGCCGATCTGATCATCATCGGCCCCGGCTCGCTCTACACGTCCGTGCTCCCGAATCTCGCTATCAACGCGCTCGCGGAGGCGTTGCGGCAGGCGAAAGCGCTGCGCGTCTACATTTGCAACGTCATGACGCAGCCGAACGAGACCGACAACTACACCGCGCAGGATCACCTCAGCGCGATCGTGGAGCACGCCGGTCTCGTCGTCGACGTGATGATCATGAACGGCCGCCGCCCTTCGGAATCGATCCTCTCCATGTACGCCGCAGTGAATGCGTTCCCGGTCGCTTTCGACACGAACGAAGTGCGCGACCTCGGCGTCACGCCGTTTTTCGGCGACATCATTGCAGAGGGCAATTTCGTGCGGCATGACTCCGCCGCACTCGCCTCGACGATCTTCCGCCTCTACGATCGCTACGGGCGCACTCTCGAACGCATGAGGAAAACTTAAGCGGCACCATGAGGAACGCGTGACTGATAACAACCTTGAAGTCGTCATCCTCGCGGCCGGACTCGGCACGCGCATGAAGTCCGCCACGATCAAGATCCTGCACCGCGCGGCAGGGCGTCCCATCATCGATTACGTGCTCGATCTGGCGTGCGATCTCTGCAAGACGCCGCCGGTCGTGATCGTCGGCCACCAGCGCGAGGCCGTGCAGAAGAGCGTCGGCGAACGCGCGCGCTTTGCGGTGCAGGAACAGCAGCTCGGCACCGGTCACGCCGTGCTGCAGGCCGCGCCATTGCTCGAAGCCGCGGGGCTGCACGGCAAACGCGTGCTGATCCTCTCCGGCGACGTGCCGCTCACCCGTCCCGAGACGCTGCGCCGCATGATCGACGAGCACGAGCGCGACAAGAACGCACTCACGCTGCTGACCATGAAGCTCGAGCAGCCGGCTATGTACGGCCGCATCGTGCGCGACGCGTCGGGCGCCGTCACGCGCATCGTCGAGGCGAAAGATGCGACGGCGGAAGAGAAGCAGATCAACGAAGTGAACGCCGGCATCTACATCTTCGAAGGCGAGCATCTCTTCGACAATCTCCGCAACCTCGGCAATGAAAACGCGCAAGGCGAGTACTACCTGACCGACTTGCTCAGCGTGTTGCGCGAGCGCGGCCACCGCGTGGGCGCCGTCGTCGCCGACGATCCGATCGAAGCCCTCGGCGTGAACTCGCGCTCGGAACTGGCGCAGGTCGAAGCGGAGATCCAACGCCGCGTGGTCGTGAACCTGATGAAGGAGGGAGTGACGTTCCGCAATCCCGCCACGGTCGTCATCGATTCGACGGTGAGCATCGGCCCGGACAGCGTGATCTATCCGTTCGTGACGTTGGAAGGAACGACGCGCATCGGCGATGGCTGTGTCGTCGAACCGGGCGTGCATCTCATCAACGTCACCGTCGGCGACGACGTGCATCTCAAGACCGGCACCGTCGCCGAAGATGCGGTGATCGAAGACGAAGCAGCGGTCGGACCGTACGCGCATCTCCGTCCCGGCACGCGCCTCGGTCGCCACGTGAAGGTCGGCAACTTCGTGGAGACGAAGAAAGCGATCTTCGGCGAAGGCGCGAAGGCGTCGCATCTCTCGTACATCGGCGACGCGGAGATCGGCGCGGACGTGAACATTGGCGCCGGCACCATCACCTGCAACTACGACGGCGTGAACAAGTTCAAGACCGTGCTCGAAGACGGCGTCTTCATCGGCTCCGACACGCAGCTCGTCGCTCCAGTGCGCGTTGGCAAAGGTGCTTACGTCGGCGCTGGCTCCACCGTCACGAAAGATGTGCCGGCCGGCGCGCTCGCCTTGAGCCGCACGCCGCAGCGCGTCATCGAAGGTTGGGCCGACAAGAAACGTGAAGAGCGCGCGCGCGTCAAAAAAGGCGAATGATTCGCTGGACACTCGCGCTTCTGCTGCTCGCTTCGTGTGCTTCGGTTACGACGAGCAATCCCGCTGACATCGCGCAGCAGCTGACGCGCGCGATCGAGCAGGCGGACGTCGACGGCGCCATGGCGCTGTTCGCGGACGACGCCACGGTTTACTTTCCGATCAACGACGTGCCGCTGCGCGCCGACGGCCGCGCGGCCATTGAAGCCGTCTTCCGCAAGTACTTCACGTCACCGTCGCGCGGCCATTTCGAGCCGGCCAATCTGCACGTGCAGCGCGCGGGCGACGCCGCCATCGTCACGTTCGAGATTCGCAATCCGAACGTCACCTCGCGCAGAACGCTCGTGCTGCGAGCGCGCGGCGGTACGTGGAAGATCGTGCACCTCCACGCATCGAACATCCGCCCGAACGGCTAGCGTCGTTCGAGGTCGAGCCGCATGCGGCCGAAGTCGATGATCACGGTGAAGTGCTTCAGCAGGTTCTGCCCGATGATGCCCACCGCCGATTCCTTATCTTCCGACGAGTACATCGGCAGCGTGCGGAACTGACCCGACCAGCGGTCGACGCCCACCTCGATCTGCTCGAGTTTCGCGCCGCGCTTCTTCGAGCCGCCCAGTCCCTGAAGCATCGCGTTGTGCGCGCGCGGGACGGCCATGAAGTGGATCGGCAGTGAATCGACGCGCTTCTCGTTCAGGAACGTGATCTCCGATCCCGTATCGAGCACGAACATGAACCAGCCCTTGCCGTTGATCGTGCCGCGCACGTACGGGCGGAAGCCGGCGAAGAAGATGTTCTGCTTCGGATCGGCGATGCGGTCGTGCGGCGAGAGCTTCGTGAACGTCGCGCTGCTGCGGCCGAAGTCGAGCGCGAGGCGGAACTCCTTCAGCAGGTTGGCGCCGAGGAGACAGTCCATGCGGAACTCGCGCTTCTCTTTTTCGGAGATGAGGAAGCGCATCTTCTCGTCCGGCATGATCGCCACCGGCACGTTCTCGATGTGGATGTCGCCGATGTCGATCGACTGCAGCAGGCCGAAGTCGACGGCGATCGGTTCGCCGAGGAGGCCGTAGAACGTGCCTTTGAACGTGCCGAGCGTCTTCACGTGCACTTCATCGGCGAAGCGTCGCGAGACGATCGAGAGGACGGCGCCCGAATCGATGATGGCCGGGACGTCGCGCGTGCCGTTCACTTTCACTTCCACGCGCGGCACGTCGGGACGGCCGAAGCGCATCGGCACGCGATCCATCGCCGCGCCGCTGAATTTGTATGCGGGCACTTTCGACATCGCCGCGAGATAGTCGAGATGCCACTGGCGGATACTCAGGCCGTTGTCGGTGGCGATCTGCGCCCACTCGTAGCTCGCTTCGTAATTGTTGGCGAGGTACTCGACCTGCGAGAGATTCCACGCGATCTCCGCGTAGGCCGTGCGATACGGCTTCATGTCCAGCGCGGCGCGGAGGCGCGTGCGCGCCTCGTCGTAGCGGCCCGCGGCGAGAAAGGCGTTGCCGAGGGCGGTCATCTCGTCGGGATTGTGGCGGGTGCGGGTGTCGAAGTTCGCCGCCGCCTCCATCGCGCGCAGGTAATCCGACTTGCGCAGCATCTGCTGCATGTCGGCGCCGCGATCGATGTTCGTCGGCAGCACCTGCAGCGGCTTGATGGCCACGTCGGAGTACAGCGCACAACCTCCGAGAAGGGTGAGTAGAAGGGCGCGCCCAACGATCTTGCGAAACATTGTTTTGACCTGACGCGCCGATTCTACGGACCTTTTTGCCTTCCGTACTCCCCGTGCAGCTGTTTCGATACAGCGGCTTTGGGTTTCTGTCACAAGCCGCGCGACTTCCGAAAACAGACGCTCATCCGTTACTCTCTCCGCACACCTCTATGTCCATGCGTGGAAGCTCCCGCCGGTCGCGAGACTCGATGGTGGTGTTGCCGTCGGCGTTTGCGTGGCCTTCCGAAGCGCTCGCGTCGCTGCGGCATGTGTCGCTGCCGTTCGGCGAATCGGTGAGCGTTGCGCCGCTTCCGGCGACGTTGGGCGGACGCGATCGGCTGTCGCTCGTCGCGCAATTTGCGGCGCATCAGGCGTTTCTGCAATTCGCCGGAATCGCGGACGGCGACTTTGAGGCGAGCGAGTGGGCGATCGTTGCCAAGCGCGGCGTGGACACGCGGCTGGTGCGCACTGCGGCGCGTGCGGTGAGCTCACTGAATGATGCGCCGCCGGTGCTGACGCGCGTCCAGCAGTTCGCAGAGCACATCGGCGCCACGCTCGAAACGTTGCGTCATTCGTGGGGACGCGCGGAGGCGGTGTATGCGGAAGCGCATGCGCGACTGCGCGGCGACGCGGCGGCGGATTTGCGATGGATGCGCACCGCGGCGTGCGGCGCGCTCGTCGCGCCGGGACCGGAAGGATTGGCGGCGCTCAGCGAGACCGGGCGTTTTGGTTATCGCGACAGCGAATGCGTGGCGACGCTCGCACGCTGCGCGGGATTGCATTGCATCGTGCTGCGCGGTGCGTCGCCGCTGGAGCGTTACTCAGCGCTGCAGCGCTTCACGCCCGATGCGCGCGAAAGCGAGACGGCGCTGGCGGAACGGATCGTCGCGGCAACGTCCGGCGCGCATCACGTGTTCGTCGTCGCGAATCTGGAAGCGTTCGACGCAGCGTCGCGGCGCGTGATCGACATCGTGGCGAACGTCGATCATGCGGCGTGGGTGATGCCCGATGCGGAGCCGCTGCTGCCGGAGACGCGCTGGTTCGTGCTCTCGCCGCGTCTGGCCGCGCGACGGCTGCTGGATGAACGGCCGCTCTCGCGCGAATGGCTCGAAGAATTCGTGCAGTCGGAGGCGTTCGGCGCGTATCTCGATTACGGCGAGCTGCCGCAGTTGCGCGCGGCCTTGCCCGCGCTGCCGGAGCCGCTGCGTTCATACATCGGCGCGCTGTCGCTGCTCGCCCCGCGCATTCCGCGCGAGCTGGTGACGCGCTTTCTCGACGACTTTCTGTTTCGCGGCACGCTGGAAGATCTCGTCGTCGAGGGCGTGACGCGCATCGAAGATAACGCGCTCGTCTTCGCCAGCGACGCGCTGCGCGAGGAAGCGTCACGACTGGTGCGGCCCGCCTCGCGCATGGCGCTCTGCCGCGTGGCTGCGTCGCTGACGAGCGGTATCGACGCGGCGCTGCACTGGATCGACGCCGGCGAGCCCTCGCGCGCCGCGGCAGTGCTCGAAGAATGTGAATGGACCAGCGCGCACGACGTCGTTGCCGCTCTGCGTCGCGTGCCGCGCTCGTTGCTCACGCCGGTGCTCGCATCGCGCTACGGCCACGCGCTCGTCGACTGCGGTCGCTATCGCGACGCGTGCGAGGTGACGGACGACGCGTTCGTGCATGCGCGCGCCGAACGCCGCACCGGCGATTACGGCTCCGCGCTGACGCGCATCGAAGCCGATCCTTCCTTCGACGCGCAGCTGCTCCGCGCGGAACTGCTGCGCCTGATCGGACGCAGCGCCGAAGCACACGACGTTCTTTCCGCGCTCACCGCGTCCAACGACGAAGAGCACCTCCGCCTCGGCTACGAGCGCGCCGTCCTCGCACTCGACACCGCGCATCCGATCGACACGTCGTGGCTCGTCGAGCCGCATTACCTCGCCAGCCGCTTCCGCACGTACGTCGACGATGCCGCCACGTTCGCGCGCGAATCGCTGCGGCTGGCGCGCTGCACCACCGAGCGCATCGACGCGTGGCTCGATATCGTCTTTGCGCTCTTCTCCGACGGTGCGTGGAGCGACGCACGTGCGGCGGCCATCGAAGCGCTGCAGGAGATCGAAGAGACGCAAGGCGACCGCGCCGCGGCTGGCATTCTCTTCACGCTCGCGTACCTCGCGGCGGACGACGGTCAGTGGACGCACGCGGCGCAGCGCATCGCGCGGCTGGCGCATTACTACGAGGAAACGCGCGACGAGCGGCGCTTGCGCGAGCTGCAACTGCTGCGCGCGCATCTCGACTTCTGCCGCGGACGCTTCGCCGACGCACGCCGCGCCGCGAGCATCGTGGTCGATGCCGGCAACGAACATCCGCAGGTGCACGAAGCCGCGGCGCTGATCGTCGACGAAGTCGATTGGATCGAAGGGCACGCGCATCCGCTGCGCGCCGCCGGCCGCTCTGGAAACGCCGAGCTGCAACGCCGCTACGAACGCTTGATCGCGCTGCGCGCAGGGAAACCGTTCGCGCAATCGAAGCTCGAACAGTTCCGCGAAGCGATGGCGCGCCACGATCGCGAGACCGCGCAGGCGCTCGCGCACGAGCTCGATCTCGTCTTCGAGCCGGAGGCCTCGCGCGCCGATACCGAGGTGCGCGTGTTGCGCGCCGCCGCGACGCGCGACTATCCATTCGCGCCGCACGATTTCGATCTCCCCTGGTGTTTCGCCACCCGCAACCGCCTCGGCCACTGGAGCCTCATCGGCTCGCGCGCGGCGGAGCGTCCGGAGCTCGACGCGGTCGCCGATGAAGGCGGTGCTGACTGGATCGCATGCAGCGATCGCGAGCTGCTGTATCTCGAAGGGCTGCACGCGTGGCCGCTCGAAGCGCGCGAAGCCATCGCCGCGCTCTTTCGCCATCGCGCCGAGACGTGGCGCTTGCGCCGTCTGGTCGAACAGGAAGAAACGGCGCGGCCCGCGCCGCAGGGCGCGATCGACGGCATCGTCGGCGAGTCGAGCGCGATGGCGCAGGTCTACTCGATCATCGCGCGCATCTCCCGCCGCGACGTCCCCGTCTGCGTGCTCGGCGAATCCGGCACCGGCAAAGAGCTCGTGGCGCGCGCGATCCATCGCAGTTCGCCGCGGCGCGCGAAGACGTTCACGGCCGTCAATTGCGCGGCGCTGCCGGAGAACCTCATCGAGAGCGAACTATTCGGCCACGTGCGTGGCGCATTCACCGGCGCCGATCGCGATCGCGCCGGTCTGATCGAGACCACCGATGGCGGCACGCTCTTCCTCGACGAGATCGGCGAGATGCCGCTGCCCGCACAGGCGAAGCTGCTGCGCTTTCTGCAGGAGGGCGAGTTCCGCCGCGTCGGCGACACCGTCAATCGCTCCGCCGATGTGCGCATCGTCAGCGCCACGAATCGCAAGCTCGAAGCAGCCGTCGAAGAAGGTCGCTTCCGCGAAGATCTCTACTACCGCATCCGTGGCGTGGAGATCGTGCTGCCCGCGTTGCGCGAGCGCGGCGCCGACGTCGCTTTGCTCGCCTCGCACTTTCTGGCGAACGAGCGCGACAAACATCGCTCCGGCCCGACGCGCCTTTCGCCGGATACCGAAGCGATCCTCGTCGCCTACGGCTGGCCCGGCAACGTGCGCGAGCTGCAGAACACCATTCGCGCGGCGCACGCCATGGCCGGCGAAGCGAAGCAGATCGAAGTGGAGCATCTGCCTGAGCGGCTGCGCGGCATCGCGCCGCTGAAGACCACGGCCGGCTCATATCAGGACGCGCTGGCGCGCTTCCGCCGCGATCTCATCGAACGCTCTCTCGTCGAAGCGCGCGGCAATCAGAATCGCGCTGCCGCGGCGCTCAAGATCTCGCGGCAGGCGCTCGCTTATCAGATTCGCGAGCTCGGCATTCTGGTGCGGCCGGCGCGCTGATCGCGGTCTCCCGCGCGCAAGTACAATCCGCCGCGATGAATCTCACGGACATCGCCCGCGAAGCGGCGCGCGAAGGAGCGGCGGTGCTGCTCCGCTACTGGGAGCAGCTCGGCAAGGACGACGCGGATCTGAAAGCGCGGCACGATTGGGTGTCGAACGCCGATCGCGAAAGCGAAGCAGCGATCGTCGCCGCGATCAAACGCCACTGTCCCGGCGACACGTTTCTCGGCGAAGAGTCGGGCATGACGGCCGGGACGAGCGCGCGCACGTGGATCATCGATCCGCTCGACGGCACGTCGAACTACCTGCAGCACTTTCCGTTCTGGTCCGTCTCCATCGCCGTGCGCCAGAACGACGAGATGATCGCCGGCCTGATTTACGAACCGCTGCGCGATCTCTTCTTCACCGCCGAGCGTGGCGCCGGCGCGTTTCGCGGCAGCGAACGGATGCGCGTCTCCGATCAGCAGCGCGTCGAAGGCTCGTTCCTCGCCACCGGCTTTCCGTTCCGCGCGCAAGAGTACGTCGACACGTACGTGAAGATCTTCACGGACGTCATCCGCATTTCGAAAGGCGTGCGCCGCGCCGGATCCGCCGCGCTCGATCTCGCGTACACCGCCGCCGGCGTGTTCGACGGCTTCTTCGAAATGCATCTCGCCGCGTGGGACGTCGCCGCGGGCTCGCTGCTCGTCACCGAAGCGGGCGGCCGCGTCACCGATTTCTCCGGCGGCCAGCGCTGGCTCGACCGCGGCAACATTCTCGGCGCCACGCCGCGCGTGCACGAAGAACTGCTGGCGATGATCGCGCGGCACACGAACGAAGACGAGCTCGATCACCGGAGGAAGTGATTAGGGGTTAGTGATTAGAGGGCGCGAACGCGCTGCTCGCAATTTGCGCCTTCTAATCACTAACCACTAATCACTAATCACTCCGCGACCCAATGCGCAAACTCCCGAAGAAGTTCTATTTCGACGACACCATCGTCATCGCCCGCGCGCTCCTCGGCTGCGTGTTGTGGCGCCGGCTCGATGACGGCATTCTCCTCGCCGCGCGCCTCGTGGAAGTGGAGGCGTATCTCGGCGCGAACGACATGGCCAGCCACGCGCGCCGCGGCCTGCGCTCGCCGCGCAACGAATCGATGTACCAGGAAGGCGGCCGCGCGTACGTCTACTTCACGTACGGCATGCACTGGTGCATGAACGTCGTGACGCAGGAAGAAGGGATCGCGGAAGCGGTGCTGCTGCGCGGCGCGGAACCGCTGCGCGGCATCGAACGGATGCGCGAGAACCGGCCCAAAGCGAAGAAAGACACCGATCTGATGAACGGTCCGGGCAAGCTCTGTCAGGCGCTCGGCATCGACAAGAAACTCGACGGCGAATCGCTGCGCAGCGACGTGCTGTGGCTCGCGCCGCGCGACATCAAAGTCAGCGATGAAGACATCGCCGTCGGTCCGCGCATCGGCGTCGACTACTCTGGCGACGCTGCGGCGTGGCCGCTGCGCTTCTATCTCCGCGGCAACAAACACGTCTCCGGCTCACGCAATGGCTGACCACTACCGGACGCTCGCTGCACCGGCCGAGTTCCGGCAGAAGATCGAGCGCTCCGACTTTCTCGCGCTTGCGTTTCCGGTGATGAGTGAAGAGCAGTTTTTCGCCGAACTGCATCGCATCGAAAAGCGCGACTTCGACGCCACGCATCACTGCTGGGCGTTTCGCCTCTTCGCCGAATCGCGCTCGCGCAGCTCCGACGCGGGCGAGCCTTCCGGCACCGCGGGCAAACCGATACTCGCCGCGATCGAAGGCGCCGGATTTCACGACGCTGGCGTGATCGTCGTGCGCTGGTACGGCGGCGTGAAGCTCGGCACCGGCGGATTGGCGCGTGCGTATCGCGACACAGCCGCCGAAGCGCTGAAGCTCGCGACGCCGCTCGATCGCTACGTCTACGCGCGCTTCCGCGTGCTCGTGCCCTTCGACGCGCTCAGCACCGCGTACCGGCTCGTTCATCCGCCGGACGTGCTGCTGATCGAAGAGCGATTCGGCGAAGAGAACGAATTCGTCTACGACGTGCGGCTATCGAGCGCCGATGCCTTCGCCAAAACGCTGACAGAACGCAGACTGGCGTTCTCGCGCTGAACGTTGGAGCGGCGGGCGCCCTCGCCCGCCGATATGTTCCCGAAAAGCCGGCGGGCGAGGCG
>DASSMK010000198.1:0-10737 GCA_035688915.1 Thermoanaerobaculia bacterium | reverse complement strand
CCGAACAGCGGCGCCGTCAAGAAACGGATCATTCTCGACTCGGCCGACATCGCGTCGACCAAAGAGCTGGTGACGCTTCGCACGAACGCCGACCGCACGCGCCTCTACGTCGCGAACGGCAGCGATGAAAGCGCGACCATCCTTTCGCTCCCCGATCTGGCCGTGCTCCGCGAGATCACGATGGAAGGCGAAGCGATCCGCGACGCACTCCCCGATCCGCGCAACAAACGCCTCTACCTCCTCGGCCGCCGCGTGCATGTCTTCGACATCGACGGCGAGACCGAACTGCGCACGCTCGACATCGCCGAGCCGATGGCGATCGCCGCGACGGCCAACGGCGCGTCGCTGGCCGTGCTCGCACCGGAAGATTTCGGCAACGCGAAAGCGACGGTCGTAGCGATGTTCGATACGACCACGTTCGCCGAACTGACGCGCGATCCCTTGCAGACCGAAGCGGTCGTGGAAGGCGCGTTCTTCGCCGACAACGACCGCGCGCTCGTCGCCTGGAGCCGCGAGAATCTCTACGAAAAGCCGCTGACCGTGAAGAGCGCGGCCAAGCTCGAAAACGCGCCGAACGGCACGATGCGCATGAAGATCGATTTCGGCGATCTCGTGAACAGCGACCGCGTCTGCATGCCGGAAAAGAGCGGCGCGCAAGTGGTCGTCGCCACATCGTCGACATCGCTGGTCTACGCGGAACGGCGCTGCAGCGCGAGTGGCGCGTTCTCCGGCTCCGGCCGTCACGTCACGCCCGCGTCACTCTACGGCGTCAGCGCGTATGCGCTGGCGTACGACGCGCAGACGAACACACTCGTGGCCACCGAGCCGGCGGG
The DNA here is from genome assembly GCA_035688915.1 of Thermoanaerobaculia bacterium. Classification (GTDB taxonomy): domain Bacteria; phylum Acidobacteriota; class Thermoanaerobaculia; order Gp7-AA8; family Gp7-AA8; genus DASSMK01. The sequence goes on along the minus strand of DASSMK010000198.1, from coordinate 9,904 downwards.
CTTCCTCACCATCTACAAAGTGCCGCGCGCCGCCGTCACGAAGTAGACTCTCCGCGCTATGAAATTCGGCATCGTCCTGCTGCCCGGCTCCAACTGCGATCACGACGCGATGCACGTCACCAAAGACGTCCTCGGCGCCGACGCGGAGTTCCTCTGGCACAAGGACACCGACCTCAAAGGCGCCGACTGCATCATCGTGCCGGGCGGCTTCTCTTACGGCGATTACCTGCGCGCCGGCGCGCTCGCGAAATTCGCTCCGGTCATGGAGCCGGTCCGACGTCACGCCGCGGCCGGCGGTCTCGTGCTCGGCATCTGCAACGGCTTCCAAGTGCTCACCGAAGCGGGCCTGCTGCCGGGCGCACTGATGCGCAATCAGCACCTCCGCTTCCTCAGCCGCGAAGTGCACCTGCGCGTCGAAGAGACCGATACGCCATTCACGTCCGCGATGGAAGTGGGACAGGTGGTGAAGATGCCCATCGCGCACGGCGAGGGAAATTACTTCGCCGATGAAGCGACGCTCGACGCGCTCGAACGCAATCGGCAGGTCATCTTCCGCTACTGCGATGACGAAGGGCGGCTGACCGCGGACGCGAATCCGAACGGCTCCGCGCGACACATCGCCGGCATCTGCAACGCGTCGCGAAACGTGCTCGGCATGATGCCGCACCCCGAACGCTGCGCCGAATCGATTCTCGGCAACGCCGACGGCCTGCAGATCTTCAAGTCGATCGCGCAATCGTTCGCGCGCGTGTAGTTCGCGTCATCAGCGCGAGTAGCGCAGCGGCACGGCGATGCCGGGCGCCTGCACCGGAATGTCGCGCGTGAACGCGAAGCCGTTCGCCGTCACGTTCCACGAACCATCCGAACACTGCGACTGCGGCGAGGGCTTCTGTCCGGCGCGCAGTTGCAGCACGCGCTCCGTGGCCTCGCGTTCCGCGCGATAGCGCAGCAGGCGGCGCCACGCTTCGCGATTCTCATCGGATTTAAGGCCGAGGGAGGCGAAGTCGCAGGCGCGGGAGTCGAGGGCGCGTTCGAGGAATTGGCGCTGCGCCTCCGCAGCACGCGCGCGGCGGAAGCTCCGCGTGGCAAAGCGAATGCGCTCGAATGCGTCAGCGTCATCAGAGATTTCGCTGCGCGACCACACCTCGGCCTGCTGCGCCGCGGCCAGCGATAGCGCGGGATCGAAATCAAGCACCTCGCGGAACCATGGCGGCACCGGCAAAGGCAGCTTGCGCGCGGCAGCGTTGATCATCCGCGCACTCGCCAGCCCGACCAGCACCGACGCTGGCTCGGGACGATTCCAGAGACTGCCGGCGAGCTGCCACGAAGCGTGCAACTCGTCCCATGCACGCGCATCGCCGCCGCGCGCTTTCAGCAACGAGCGCGCGACGAGCGCTCGCTGCAGCTGGATGATGGCCAGAAGATTCGGCGTCATCACCGCGCCTTCGAGCGTGACCGGCCACTGCACCGGATCGCCGCGCAGCAACCGATCGCGCACTGCGTCGAGTGGCGCGTTGTATTTCGTCAAATAGTCCGCGAGAGTCTTCGGCACGTCGTCGATCGCTTCGCCTTCGCGCGACAGCTGCAGGCGGATGTATTCGCGCGCTTCGACACGCAGCGGCGACGTCTCCGCCACCGGCGCCGGCGGCTCGCCCATCAACGGCACGAGATCGAGCTGCGCGGCGTCCGCGAGGTCGAGCAGCTCCGACGCCGCGTCGCTTTGCCCGCTGCGCGGATAACGCTTCGGCACATCGCGCAGCGCACCGAGCTTCGCCGGCCACGGATGCTCTTGCGGTCGCACAGGCGTCGCGGCGCCGCCGCTCATCCACCAAACGGCGCCAACAACAACGAGCAGCGCGACGATCGTGACGATCGCCTTCTTCATCAGTAGCGCAGCTCCAGCGCCACGTGCATGTCGTCTTCCTTCACCGCCGGCTCGCCGCTGAGTCGCAGCACGCCTCCATCCGCGCTCCACGAAAGGCCGGGACAGCGCGACGTGGCCGACGCCGGCTCACCGCTCCGCAAGCGCATGATGCGCTCGGTGGATTCGCGCTCCAGGTCGCCCAGCGCGGCGTCCATCATTGCTGACTTGAGGAGCGGGGCGTACATCGCCGCGAACGCCTGGGAGCCCGACACCTTCACCGTATCGCGGTACGTACAAGGCGGGAGTGCCGCAGCCTCCGTCGCCTGGCGGCGCAACGCCTCGACGCTCGGCGCAATGAGCAGCGGCATGACCCGGAAAAGCGAAACACGCGAGGTCGTCGTGTGCAGCAGCCGCCACGCGTCGCCTTGCGCGGCGGCGAGCGGCGGCCGATGCATGTCGAACGTCTGCACCTCCTCGAACCACGCCGGCGCCGGTCGCGACATCAGCCGCGCCAGCGCATTGATGTCGCGCGTACCGGATGACGCGGTGGCGATCGTATTGAGCTCCGGTTGCACCCACATCGAGCGCATCACCAGCCACGATGCGTGCAGATCGTCCCACGCGTGCGTGTCGCCCGCGGACGCTTTCACGAGCGCCGAAGCGAAGAGCACGCGATTGAGTGTTCGCACACCCCACGGACCCGGCGGCGCCGGCCCGACCGGGCTGGCGAGATTCACCTCCCACTCGATCGGGCCGCCGTGCAGGATCTGCTCGCGCAACGCATCGAGCGGCTCGGCGTGCGTCGATAGGAATTGCGCCACCGACGGCGGCGGCGGTTCGATCTTCCCTTCCACGAATTTGACGTGCTTGTGCAGATACTCGCCCGCATCGTGGAACGCGTAGCCCGCCTCTTCGCGCTCCGGCCGGCTGGCGGGCGAGAGATCGATGCCGAGGTACGCCGCGCGCTTCACCAATTCGTTCGCCGCTTCATTGGCCGGCCGCGCCGGAAAATGCTTCGGCGCATCGGCGAGCGTGCCGAGGTTGGCGGGCCATTCGGCGCGGTCGGCGCGGTGCTGTGCGTTCCAGGCGGCAATGCTCACCGCCACCAGCACGAGCATCAGAAAAACGAGGACCAGGCCCACCGCAAGACGCATCGCGCCGATGCTACACTCCTCGGCCCCGGAGGACGACGAATGGCCAACGAAATCGACGCGCTGCTGCAGGAGAATCGCGAGTTCCCGCCGTCGGATGAATTTCGGAAAAACGCCAACGTCAACGATCCCAACATCTGGTCGAACGCACACGCCGATCGCGAAGCGTTCTGGGCGAACTGGGCGTCGCAACTGGACTGGCAAACGCCCTGGACGAAGGTTCTCGACTGGAATCCGCCCGACGCGAAATGGTTCGTCGGCGGCACGCTCAACGCGTCCGTCAATTGCCTCGACCGTCACCTCGCCGAGCGCGGCGACAAGACCGCCATCATCTTCGAAGGCGAGCCCGGCGAAGTGCGCCACGTCACCTATCGCGAGCTGCACGCCGAAGTCTCGAAATTCGCCAACGTCCTCAAATCGCTCGGCGTGGTCAGCGGCGACCGCATCGCCATCTACATGCCGATGGTCGTCGAATCCGTCGTGGCCATGCTGGCGTGCGCGCGCATCGGTGCGGCGCACTCCGTCGTCTTCGGCGGTTTCTCCTCCGACGCGCTGAAAGACCGCATCCAGGACGCCGGCGCGAAGCTCGTCATCACCGCCACCACCGGCTACCGCCGCGGCACGCTCGTGCCATTGAAGAAAACCACCGACGCCGCCGTCGCGGAGTGCCCGACCATCGAGCACGTCATCGTCTATCGCCGCAATGAGGACGACGAAGCGACGATGACCGAAGGCCGCGACGTCTGGTGGCACGAGCTGATGGCCAAAGCGGACGCGCAATGCGATCCGGTGTTCGTCGACGCGGAGCACATGCTCTACATGCTCTACACGTCCGGCAGCACGGGCAAGCCGAAGGGCATCGTGCACACCACCGGCGGCTACCTCACGCAGTGTTACGCCACGTGCAAATGGGTCTTCGACCTCAAAGACGAAGACGTCTACTGGTGCACCGCCGACATCGGCTGGGTGACCGGCCACTCGTATGTGGTCTACGGCCCGCTCGCCTGCGGCGCCACCGTGATGATTTACGAAGGCGCGCCGGACTGGCCGAAGAAGGATCGCTTCTGGGACATCATCGAGCGCCACAAAGTCACGATTTTCTACACTGCGCCGACGGCCATTCGCGCCTTCATGAAGTGGGGCGAAGAGCTGCCCGCGGCGCACGACATGTCGTCGCTGCGTCTCCTCGGCTCGGTCGGTGAGCCGATCAATCCCGAAGCGTGGATCTGGTACCACAAGAACATCGGCGGCGAGCGCTGCCCCATCGTCGATACGTGGTGGCAGACCGAGACCGGCGGAATCATGATCACGCCGCTGCCGGGACTCGTCGCGACGAAACCTGGCTCCGCGACGAAAGCGTTCCCCGGCATCGACGCACAGATCCTCAACGAAAGCGGCCAACCGGTGGAAGTGGGCGGCGGCTATCTCGCCGTGACCAGCCCGTGGCCGTCGATGCTGCGCGGCATCTGGGGCGATCCGGAACGTTTCCGCGCGCAGTACTGGTCAAAGTGGCCGGGCGTCTACTTCACCGGCGACGGAGCCAAGCGCGACGCCGACGGCTACTTCTGGCTCCTCGGCCGCGTCGACGATGTCATCAACGTGGCCGGCCATCGCATCGGCACGATGGAAGTGGAGTCGGCACTCGTCGATCACCCGTCTGTCGCCGAAGCCGCGGTGGTGGGCATCCAGCACGAGATCAAAGGCACCGCCATCGCCGCGTTCGTGATCGTGAAAGAAAGCCAGCGCGAAGAGGCGCAGCAGGATCTCGCGAAATTCGAGCAGGAGCTGAAAGCGCACGTCTCCGAAAAAATCGGTGCGATCGCGCGTCCCGAAAAGATCCTCGTCACCGCGGATCTGCCGAAAACGCGCTCCGGAAAAATCATGCGCCGCCTCCTCCGCGACATCGCCGAAGGCCGCGCCCTCGGCGACGTGACCACGCTGGCCGATCCGACCGTCGTGGCGTCGTTGAAAGAAAGGTACGAAGAGGAGTCGTAGAGTCTCCCGCTCATGTCGAAAATCGCACTCATCACCGGCGCCTCGCGCGGCATCGGCCGCGTCACCGCGATGCGTCTGCTCGCCGATGGCTGGTCGGTCGCGTTCACCTATTCGCAGTCGAAAGATGCGGCGCTCGCGTTCGAAGCTGAATCAAACGGTAAAGCCGTGGCGTTCGACGCCGACGTGCGCAACGAAGAGCGCGGACGCGAAGTGGTCGAGCGCGTGATCTCGCAATTCGGCTCGCTCGATGCGCTCGTGAACAACGCCGGCGTGCGCCGCGACGCGCTGCTCTACAACATGTCGTCCGAGCAGTGGGACGAAGTGCTGAACACGAATCTGCGCGGCGCGTGGTCGATGACCAAAGCGGCGTTGCCGGCGATGATGCAGGCGCGGCGCGGCGCGATCGTGAACGTCGCTTCGCTTTCCGGCTTACACGGCGTCGTCGGCCAAACCAACTACTCCGCCGCGAAAGGCGCGCTCATCGCCATGACGCGCTCGCTCGCGCGTGAAGTGGCGCGCAGCGGCATCCGCGTGAATTGCGTCGCGCCCGGACTCGTCGAAACCGACATGCTCGCGGGGCTCGAAGCGGAAGTGAAGCGCGAGATGATCCGCCAGATCCCGATGCGCCGCACCATCAAAGCCGACGAAGTGGCCTCGGCCATTGCGTTCTTTTTGTCCGACGACGCCAGCGGAATTACCGGCCAGGTGCTGGCGATTGACGGTGGCGCCAGCGCATGACCTATTTCTCCGTCGTCATCCCCACCTACAACCGCCTCGACATGCTCGTCCGCGTCCTCGACGCGCTCGACGCGCAGCAGGACGCGCCGCCGTTCGAAACAATCGTCATCAACGACGGCTCGAAAGACGACACCGAGCGCGTGATGTCGCAGCGGCAAGGCATCACGTTCCGCACGCAGCCGAATGGCGGTCCGGGCCGCGCGCGCAATCACGGCGTGACGCTGGCGAAGGGCAAGTTCGTCATCTTCATCGGCGACGACACCGTGCCCGAGCCGCGCTTTCTCGCGGAGCACGCACGCATCCATCGCGAAACGAACGACGACCCGCTCGCCGCCTGCCTCGGCTACACCGGCTGGCCCGCGACCGAGCGCGTCACGGCGTTCATGGATTACATCAACGACTTCGGCCTGCAGTTCGGCTACAAGCTGATCGAGCACGGCAAGATCGTGCCGTTCAACTTCTTCTACACCTCGAACATCTCCATCGACCGGCAGCTGCTCGTCGATCACCCGTTCGACACGACCTTCCCCTCCGCGGCGTGGGAAGACATCGAGCTCGCCTACCGCCTCGACGCACTCGGCCTGAAGATTCACTACAACGAGCGCGCGGTCACGCGGCACTACCATCCGATGAACGTCGACTCGTTCGCACGCCGCCAGTACACCGTCGGCAAATCGGGCGCGATCTTCTTCAAGAAGCATCCGGAGCTCGGCCACTTCCTCGGAGTCCACGAGCTCGAAACGCGCGCGCTCGCCGAAGAGCCGCAATTGCGGAAGCTCCGCCGCAAAGCCGTCCTCGGCGAACGCTTTCGCCTTCTCGCGCGACCGAAAGTCTTCGAAGCGCTGATGCGCGAGCACTACCTGCGCGGCCTGAAAGAAGGGCTGGCGGCCGCCACCGCACCAGGCTCATAGGCTCATGGGCTCATGGGCTCATAGGCTCATAGTAGCCTCGGCCGCCGAGCGCCATCTTTTCTCGCTTGAGCCACACCGCCTGAACCTCGCTCTCGGCAGTGCTCGCGCTGCTATGAGCCTATGAGCCTATGAGCCCATGCGCCTATGCGCCTGGGCGCTGTGAGCCTGGGCCGCGCGGGTGGCGGGGGGCAGTAGAATGCGCCCCCGATGTTCGTTACGTTCGAGGGGCCGGAAGGGTCAGGGAAATCGACGCAGATCCAGCGCGTGGGGCAATGGCTTCGCGAGCGCGGACGCGAATGCGTCGTGACGAAGGAGCCGGGCGGCACGCCGATCGGCGATCGCATTCGCGCGATCGTGCTCGACTCCGCACATGCCGGCATGGATGCGACGGCCGAAGTGCTGCTGTACGCGGCTTCGCGGCGGCAGCATGTGGTCGAAGTGATCCGGCCCGCCGTGCAGCGCGGCGTGACCGTGTTGTGCGATCGCTACGCGGACGCGACGCTCGCGTATCAGGGCTACGGACGCCTGCTCGATCTCGATCGCCTGCAGATGCTGAACGAATGGGCCACCGGCGGATTGCAGCCGGACGTCACGCTGCTCTACGACATCGACGAAGAGCTCGGACTTTCGCGGGCGCATGCGCGCAATGCGGCCATGACGGTCGACGAAGGTCGGTTCGAAGCGGAAGATCTGCGCTTCCATCGCCGCGTGCGCGAAGGCTATCTGGCCATGGCAGTCGCGTCGCCGCGGCGTTACGTCACGATCGATGCTGCAGGCACGATCGACGAAGTATTCGCGCGGACGCTGAGCGTGCTCGCCAGTCGCGCGCCGGAGCTCTTCTCATGAGCAGCGCCGCGTCACTCGTGCTCGACACCGCGCGCCGCGGCGAACTGCATCACGCGATCATCGTTTACGGTCCGTCCGCGGCGCTGCTGCGCGACACGAGCGTGCGTCTCGCCAAAACGTTGAACTGCTTCAACGGCACTACCGGCGACGACTGCGTCTCCTGCCAGAAGATCGACCGGCGCATTCATCCCGATGTGCACTTTGTCGAAGTGGGCGGCGACAAGAAGCAGATCTCGGTCGAACAAATCCGCGACATCATCAGTGAAGCGACGCTGCGACCGTACGAAGGGCGCAACAAAGTCTTCATCATCGATCCCGCGGATGCGCTGAGCTCGAGCGGTTCGAACTCGCTGCTCAAGACGCTCGAAGAGCCGTCGCGCGAGACGACGTTCATCCTCCTCACCCGCTCGCCCGATCTTCTGCTGCAAACCATCCAATCGCGCTCGCAGCGCATCTACATCGGCGACACGTCGCGCCAGCTCACCGGACCGCACGAGCTCACGCGCGTGCGCCAGGTGGCGCTGCTCGATGAAGGCGACGAGCTCGCGTCAGAGATCATCGACACGCTGCATCGTTACGCGACAAAGAACGAATCGGCGGCGCTCCTCGCGCTCGCGTACATCGTCTCCTCCCACGATGACCCGAAAGACGCCATCGCGCTCCTCGGCACGTTGCTGTGTGACATCGTCGCGCTCGACCCGAAAGAATCGCTGGCGCCGCAGAAGCTCGCGGCGATTCGCGAGCACATCCCAAACGATCGCCTGCTCGCCGCCGCGGATGTGGCGATGGCTGCGATCCGCGCGCTCGGTGTGAACGCGGATGTGCGCCTCGTCGTCGAGCAGGTCGTGGCGGCGCTGATCGCGTAAGCCGCGCACTTTTTCACCACAAAAAAAGAACCCCGCCTTGCGGCGGGGCTCGTGAGAACTCACTGGATGGTTGAGCGAGAGAAGCTCGGGGGTGAGGATTTAAGGTCGGTAAGGTTCAAGGAAGAGTTCAAAAGGCGGAAAAACAGTAGGCAGGCTGGTACAGCTGAAAGCGGCTCTCGCCTGCCCATCCAGTAACTCTGTTCTCATCGTTGGGTCGCATTATCACACAGAACTTGTGAAACTTTTCTCAATGTAACAGCACCGTGACAAGCCCTTGCTGACCAGTGGGATACGACAGTTTTGACCGGTTCGCGAAGTATAAGACAAAACAAACGTTCGGTCCAACTGATGCCCACTACCGACCGCAGGGTCGGTAAGTTACTGCATTCGCAGCGCTTTGGACGTGCCGGATTGAATGGCGATTCAGCGGCAGCCGGCGCGCCGCGTCAGCCTCAGCGGACGCGCGGATCGACCAGCGCCGGCATCGGCACCAGCGAACGCGTCAGCGAAACGTGCCCCGCCATCGTCTCGGCCGGCGAGCCGTTGATCAGCACCCGCACACGCCGCGCGTCGGCGAAATTCGCCGTCAGCGTCTGCACGAGCGAGTACGCCGCCATCAGCTCTTGATGACTGCCGGTGTTCCAGCCCGCGGTGAGCGTGGGGCCGCCGAGGTCGACGATGATCGTGCCTTGCGGGAGGAGGAAGGCGCCGCGCACGACCGTGTCGGACGGAAAGAGCCGCGCGAGCGTGGCGTTCGCAGGACCTTTCATCAACTCGCGCACGACCATCGGCGCGGCCGCCGCTGCGTTCTCCGGCAGCGCCACGTTGCGCGCTTCGGGGATGAGCAGCATCTGCGGCGATTCGTAATACAGCCGCACCATCCGCACCGCCACTTTGTTCTGCGCGTTGATGTTCGCATTCGTCTTCGACTCGCGTTTGCACGAGACGAAGCCGATCGCGGCGAATGCGAACAGGAGGACGGCGAAACGGCGCACTAGGTAGCCGTCCTTGCCGGGGCGGTGGTGGTGGTTGTTGTTGCCGGAGCGGTCGATGTCGCAGGCGCCGTCGTTGTTGCCGCAGGCGCGGGCGCGGCCGGAGCCGCGGGAGCCGGTTGCGCGATGCCGATGCGCGTTTCGTAATCGCTCTTGTAGCGCTGCACCGCGCGTGTCAGCGCAGCGACCATCATCGTTTGGAACTCGTCGCTCTGCAGCTTCGCTTCTTCTTCCGGATTGCTGATGAAACCGACTTCCACGAGCGCCGCCGGCATCGTCGCGCCGACCAGCACTTTGAACGGCGCCTGCTTCACGCCGCGATTCTGAATGTTGTTCAGATGATTCATCTCGTCCTGAATCAGCTCGGCGAGACGGCTCGATTCCTTCAGGTAATCCTGCTGCGCCAGATCCCACAGGATGAGATCGAGATCTGCGTTGTTCGGGCCACCGGCCTGCGCAACTGCGGCCTCGTTCTCATGCTCGGCGGCTTTGCGCGCCAGTTCGTCCGATGCTTCGAGCGAAAGGAAGTAGGTCTCCGAAC